>CAZOEH010000449.1:0-2840 GCA_964578785.1 uncultured Desulfonema sp.
TGAAAGGCGGAGCCGTTATGGCGGACGGTAAAATAGCGGCATATACCGTTGCGGAGAAGATGTCGGATGATACCCTCCTGATTCATTTTGAGAAGGGAAACCAGGATTACAAGGGTGCTTACCAGGCAATAAACCAGATGTTTCTTGAACATAACAGGGCCGGATGCAAAACGGTAAACAGAGAGCAGGATCTTGACGATGAGGGGTTAAGGAAGGCCAAACTTTCATACAATCCCGTTGATTTTCTCAAAAAATATAAAATCCGTACATAGAACATAGAATATCGAATATCGGGCCCGTTACACGGGTACATAGAATATCGGAGATCGGAGATCGAACTTCGAAGTGCGAAATTTTAAATTTGACTTTTCTCGATATTCGAAGTCCGATGTGCGATGTCCGATATTCGTATTAAAAGGAAATAAATGAACGAAACGCATATATCGAACATAACTGATGAACTGAATTTAAATATATCGCAGGTAAGATCTGTTTCGGAACTTCTTGAAGAGGGTTCCACAATACCTTTTATAGCCAGATACAGGAAGGAGATAACCGGAAGCCTTGATGAGGTTGTGATCACAGCGATAAGAGACAGGCTTGCCCGGCTTGAAGAGCTGGACAGCCGGAGAGAAGCGGTTTTAAAATCACTGGAGCAGAACGGCCATCTTACGGATGAGCTTCGTGAAAAGGTCATGGCTGCGTCCACCCTTGCGGTTCTTGAGGATATTTATCTGCCGTTCAGGCCCAAGCGGAGGACAAAAGCGACTATCGCGCGGGAGAAGGGCCTTGAGCCGCTCGCGCTTATTATTTTTAAACAGGAAGGAGCCGATCCTGGTAAAGAGGCGGAACAGTTTGTTGACCGTGAAAAGGGTGTGGAAAACACAGAAGATGCGCTTTCCGGAGCAAGAGACATAATCGCCGAAATAGTAAGTGAAGACCAGAATGCGCGCGCGGCTTTGAGAAATCTCTTTACCGCAAAGGGAGTGTTCATAAGCAGGGTTGCAACAGGCAAGGAGGAGGAAGGCTCAAAATACAGGGATTATTTCGACTGGCAGGAGCCCGCGGCATCAGCGCCTTCCCACAGAATTCTCGCCATGCGGAGAGGGGAGAAGGAGGAGCTTCTCAATCTCATCATTGCTCCTTCGGAAGAGGATGCCGTTAATTTGCTTGAAGGATTGTTTGTAAAAGGGCCGGGAGACGATTCAGGCCAGGTCCGGATTGCCGTGCATGACAGTTATAAAAGGCTCCTTTCGCGCTCTATGGAGACGGAAGCAAGGCTTATGACGAAAGAGAGAGCCGATTCCGAAGCTATCAGGGTTTTTGCCGACAATCTCCGCAACCTCCTGCTGGCTCCTCCTCTCGGCGCGAAGCGGGTGATGGGAATTGATCCGGGGTTCAGAACGGGATGCAAGATAGTTTGCCTTGACCGCCAGGGGAAGCTGCTTTGCCATGATACGATATATCCTCATTTTTCAGAAAAAGGCGCTGAAGAAGCCACAGCAAAAATGAAAGATTTCTGCGAACGTTTTGAAGTTGAGGCGATAGCAGTCGGAAACGGGACGGCGGGAAGAGAAACCGAGGCATTCGTCAAAGGCATCGCTTTTTCGAGAAAAATTCCCGTTATTATGGTCAACGAGAGCGGGGCTTCGATTTATTCGGCTTCAGAAACAGCGAGAGAAGAGTTTCCCGATCTTGATCTGACAGTAAGAGGTTCTGTTTCGATAGGAAGAAGGCTCATGGATCCCCTTTCAGAGCTTGTTAAAATTGATCCTAAATCGGTCGGCGTGGGTCAGTATCAGCATGATGTCGACCAGGCCGCGTTGAAGCAGTCTCTTGATGATGTTGTAATGAGCTGCGTGAATGGCGTCGGGGTTGATGTGAACAGGGCAAGCATACAGCTTCTGACCTACGTTTCGGGACTTGGCCCGCAGCTTGCAAAAAACATTGTCGGGTACAGGGATGAAAACGGGCCTTTTGATTCAAGGAAAGAGCTTAAGAAGGTTCCGCGTCTCGGGCCCAAGGCGTTTGAACAGTCGGCCGGTTTTTTAAGGATACGGGATGCGAAAAATCCGCTTGACGGAAGCGCGGTACATCCTGAGAGCTATCACATTGTTGATAAAATGGCACAAGATCTTTCATGCGGTGTTGAGGACCTGATAAAGGATTCTGCAAAGAGAAGCAGTATAGACATTTCCAGATATGTCACGGAGAGCACGGGAATTCCGACATTAAAGGATATAATGGAAGAGCTTGCAAAACCCGGCCGCGACCCGAGGGAGGATTTCGAAGAGTTCGCATTCGAGAGCGGCGTTGAAAAGATAGAGGATTTGAGAGCCGGTATGAAGCTGCCCGGCATTGTTACGAATGTGACCGCGTTCGGAGCCTTTGTGGATGTAGGGGTTCATCAGGACGGCCTTGTGCATGTGAGCGAACTGTCGGACAGGTATATAAAGAATCCGGGAGAGCTTGTGAAGGTGCATCAGAAAGTCACGGTTACGGTCATTGACGTTGATGTTGCCAGAAAAAGGATCTCTCTTTCGATGAAAACAAATCCGGGCAGGAAGGAAAAACCGGAAAAGAAGGATGAGAAAAAACCTGTTCCGAAGCCGGCAAAATTTGAAAAGCCGAAGAATGTTCCGTTCAATAATCCATTCGGGAAGCTGTCCGGAGTGAAGATATGATAGACTTATTGAAAATCCAAATTCAGCTGGCAAAGTAAAAAGCTCATTATGCAAGGCGCGCGAATCTTGAGGAATGAAGCGTGCATGTTAGGTACGCTGCAATGACGAAAGATGAAGCGCAATCCGCCACCGAACTTTGGCGGACAGAATGACTTT
>CAZOEH010000450.1:0-2835 GCA_964578785.1 uncultured Desulfonema sp.
GGAGTGTCAGCATCATGAAGTTGCAACAGCCGGTCAGTCCGAAATAGACATGAGGTTCAAACCGCTTGTTCAGATGGGAGACCAGCTCATGTGGTTCAAATATGTGCTGAAAAATGTCGCCTATCGCAACGGCCATACGGTAACATTCATGCCGAAACCGCTCTTTGAAGACAACGGATCGGGAATGCATGTTCATGTCAGCATATGGAAGGGTGGAAAAACGCTTTTTGCAGGAGATAAATATGCGGGCGTATCCCAGAAGACCCTGCATGCCATAGGCGGAATCCTGAAGCACTGCAAGGCTCTTTGCGCATTCACTAATCCCACAACAAATTCCTATAAAAGACTCGTTCCGGGATTTGAGGCGCCTGTCAATCTTGCATACTCAAGCAGGAACCGAAGCGCGGCTATCCGGATTCCCATGTATTCAACATCCCCCAAGGCAAAACGTATAGAATTCAGAACGCCCGATCCGTCATGCAACGGATATCTTGCCTTCTCCGCAATCCTTATGGCGGTATTAGACGGAATTGAAAACAAGATCGATCCGGGAGATCCTCTCGACAAGAATATTTATGATCTTCCGCCTGAAGAACTTGCAAATATTCCGACAGCTCCGGGCTCTCTTGATGAGGCGTTAAACGCTTTGAAGAATGACAAGGAATTTCTTTTAAAAGGCGGCGTCTTCACACAGGATGTAATCGACACGTGGATCGAATACAAAATAAAAAGCGAAATCAATCCTGTAAAACTTCGCCCGCATCCGCATGAATTCATGCTCTATTTTGATATTTAAAAGATAACTACTTAGGTTCAAAGTTCACAGTTCAAGGTTGGAGAACGATGAAGATTGAACAGTTTGAAGATATTGAGGCATGGCAACTGGCACGCGAATTGACTCAAAAAGTGTACCGTCTAACAAAGAAATCGGAATTTGCAAAGGATTACGGGCTGAAGAGACAGATACAAGATGCTGCCGGATCATCGATGCATAATATTGCCGAAGGTTTCGATTCCGAGACGAATGCAGAGTTCATCCGGTTCTTGCGATACGCCAAGCGCTCATGCACGGAAGTCCAAAGTGAACTCTATGTTGCCTTGGACGAAGATTATATATCGCCCAATGAATTCAAAGATGTCTACGAGCAGGCCAGACAAACACGTGCTGCCGTTCGTGGGTTTATCAACTATCTTAAAAAATATGAAAAGAACAAAGCAGCTAACCGTGAACCGTGAACCTGACAACCCGAGTAGTTACTATTAAAGGTAAAAAGCCTGGCTGGTTTCAATAGGATGAAATCAGCCGGGTTTTGCTTTTAACGGTACTGGCGATAATCGACGTTATATTTTTTTGCCTTGTAATTGAACTTTCGCATCGTTGTTTTTAATGCTTTAGCCGCCTGAGCGCTGTTTCCCCTGGTATTCTTCAATGCGTCTATAATCTTCTCTTTTTCAAGGCTTCCTACCGTATCATCGAGTGACAGCGAAGGCATGGTACCTGATTCGTAGCCGGTTTGCAGCGTTGGCGGAAGATGGTAGCTGTGAATCGTTCCCTCTTCACATAATAGGACGGCCCTTTCGATGCAATTTTCAAGCTCCCTTACATTTCCGGGCCAGTGATATGCCATCAGCATATCTATCGAAGGAGTTGAAAACCTCCTTATATCCTTGTTATTCTCCTTTGCGTATTTTTCAAGGAAGGTGTCTGCAAGAAGAAGGATATCTGTTTTTCGCTCCCTGAGCGGCGGCATATAAATCGGAAAAACATTCAGGCGATAATACAGATCTCCTCTGAAAGCGCCATCTTCCACAGCCTGCTCAAGATTTTTATTTGTTGCGGCGATAATGCGGACATCCGTTTTTATTGTCCTTAGTCCTCCGATACGGTCGAACTCTTTCTCCTGAATCACTCTGAGAAGATTTGCCTGAACATCAAGATTAATCGAACCTATTTCATCAAGAAAAATTGTGCCTTTATCGGCAAGCTCGAATTTCCCTAGTTTGAGTTTTATTGCACCTGTAAAGGAGCCTTTTTCATGTCCGAAAAGCTCACTTTCTATTAGATTAGCTGGAAGAGCCGCGCAGTTTACCTTGATAAAATGGCCTTTGGCCCTGTTGCTGCTGTAATGGATCGAGTTTGCTACAAGCTCTTTGCCTGTTCCGCTTTCGCCTCTTATAAGAACGGTGGCATTGCTTTTCGAGACCTGCGAGATCATCTGAAAGACTTCCCGCATCCTGCTGCTGTTACCTATTATATTGGTAATACTGTACCTGTTCTCAAGTTCGCCTCTCAGCCTTCTGTTTTCATTTCGCAGCTGTTCCTTCTCAAGATTGATGGTTTCCAGGTTTATGACATGTCTTGCTATCATTGTCGCAATAACTGAGAGTAGTTTTTTGCCTTCTTTAAGCGGGTAATTTCTGTCGTAAGGCCGGTCAACACTCAAAGCTCCGATTACCTGGCTGCCTTTCTTTACCGGAACGCATATAAAAGAAAGTTCCTGATTTTTTGAAGTTTTCCTCAAGGCCGTACGATTAAGGAAGAGAGGCTCCTCGCTTATTTTGGCTATGGCAACATCCTTGCCTGTCTGAATAACACGCCCGGTAATTCCTTCTCCCAGTTTATATTTCACGTTTTCAACCACATTCCGCGAAATGCCGTGCGCAACCTCTATGTGAATTTCATTGCGCAGCGGATTCAGAATTGTTATCGTTCCACGGACCATGTTCATGGAACTTGATAGAATGTCGAGCACCTTGTATAATGATTTTTTAAGATCGAGATGCTCATTCAAAGCATTGCTTATTTCATAAAGCAGAGTGATGTCTTCTATTGTT
>CAZOEH010000451.1:0-2832 GCA_964578785.1 uncultured Desulfonema sp.
CGTGAATTCAACGCGGCAATACTTGCAGGCCATCACGGCCCCCAGGTTCTTCCTCCTGCTGAAATTCTTTTTGTGAACTACCCACCCGGAAAACCCAAAATAGTGGATTACCGCGCAAAGTGGGCTCCCGATTCATTTGAATACCTCAATACGGACAGGTCTTTTGATTTCGCCCCTGAGGATAAAATGATCGTCAAATCCATCAGGGACACGGCAGTAAAATGCTGGAATCTTCTTGGCCTGAAGGGATATGCCCGGGTAGATTTCAGAGTTGATAAATCAGGAAAGCCATGGGTTCTTGAGATAAACGCCAATCCGTGCCTTTCACCGGACGGAGGCTTTTCAGTCGCATCCGCCCTGGTCGGACTCGACTATCCGATGATTGTAAAGCGAATAATAGACGACATATGATAAGACCTTTGTATAACACTCCCCTTTAGCCCGATTTATTTAAAGATTTGGTTTCTGGTCTCTGGTTTGTAGTTTCTGGTTATTTCTTTTAACCGGGAACCAGTAACTATAAACCATGAACAAAGGCCTTAATTATCGCCTTCCTTGTACCTGGTCAAAATTGAATGTTCTGCAAAGGTCTTATAAATGTATTTGGAGAAAAATTTGGACATTTCCAGCAATCCTGCATTTGATCTCCGGAATTTAACCTTCCGCGAAGAACCTTCACGCGATGATCCTGAGAAAGTGAGAGCGATAGTCGAGGCCACCGGTTTTTTCTCAGATGAGGAGGTCGGGATATCCGTTGAGCTTCTCCTTGAGAGACTTTCGCGGGGCGTTGAAAGCGGATATTATTTTCTCTTCGCGGAAGATGGGAAGGAAAATCTTGTCGGTTACACCTGCTATGGCCCTGTTACCGGAACCGAATCGAGCTTTGACCTCTACTGGATTGTCGTTGATAATGATTTCCAGGGGTATGGAACAGGAAAGCTTCTGGATAGCAAGACGGAAGAACTGGTAAAGAAGATGGGCGGAACAAGAATTTACGCTGAAACATCCTCAAGAGAGCAGTATGAACCGACACGCGAATTCTACAGGAAGGCCGGATATCATGAAGAGGCCTTCCTGGAGGATTTCTATGCTCCCGGCGACGGGAAGATAATTTTTACCAAAAAGGTTGTTTGATTTTGTCCTCCCTTACGAGAAACGTAATCCCTGACAATATAAAGAAAATCCATCTGATAGCGGTGTGCGGCACCGGTATGGGAGCGCTTGCCTGCATGCTGAAGGATATGGGCTATGAGGTGACAGGGTCGGACCAGAAGGTTTATCCCCCGATGAGCGATTTTCTTCTCCGGAAAGGCATCTCCCTGATGGAAGGATTCAGCGCCGGCAATCTGTCGCACAACCCCGACCTTGTTATAGTCGGAAATGCGGTAGGAAGGGATAACCCCGAGGCGGTCAGGATGATGGAGGCAGGACTTTTTTACTGCTCCATGCCCCAGGCTCTTAACCATTTTATTGCAAAGGGGAAAAAAACACTTCTTGTAACAGGAACCCACGGAAAGACCACGACATCTTCAATTCTTGCATGGGTGCTCTTTAAGGCCGGCCTCGACCCCTCTTTCATGATCGGAGGTATTGTAAGAAACTTCGACAGCAATTACAGGATCGGGAACGGAGATTATTTTGTTGTAGAGGGCGATGAGTATGACACGGCTTTTTTCGACAAGGGTCCGAAGTTTCTCCATTTTGATTCTTCCGTAACGGTGCTTACAAGCGTCGAGTTTGATCATGCCGACATATTCAGGGATCTTGAACATGTAAAAGAGGCCTTCGGGAGTATGCTGGGAAAGATAGCTTCCGGAAGCCTGCTTATGGCGTATGACGGGGATGAGAATATAGACGGGCTTGTAAAAAACAGAGATTGCGCGACCGAAAGATACGGAAGAAAAGAGGATTCTTCATGGAGGCTCGGACAGGTTTTTATAAAATCACCATGGACTTATTTTGAGGTGATAAAGAAAGGGGAACCGTTCGGGCATTTTAAAACGAAGCTCGTGGGAGAGCATAATCTGCTTAATGCCCTTTCGGTTATCGCCGCGGCTGACCATCTCTCCGTATCAACTGCCGTGATATCGGAAGCGCTCGAAACTTTTGACGGCGCGAAAAGGCGGCAGGAGGTTCGCGGCGTTAAGAAGGGCATTACCGTCATGGATGATTTCGCGCATCATCCGACCGCGGTGAGAGAAACGATCAAGGCTGTGAAGCCCTTTTACAGGCCGGGCCGCATAATAGCCGTATTCGAGCCGAGGACAAATTCAAGCATGCGGAAAGTCTTCCAGGATGTATATCCGCTCTCATTCGACAGCGCCGATATGATCTGCATAAGCAGGCCGCCGCTTCTGGAAAAAATTCCCCGGGAAGAGCGGTTTTCATCTGAACGGCTCGTCGAAGATCTTAAACGCCGCGGCAAGGACGCTTATTTTTTCAGCAATACCCAGGCCATAATCGATTTTCTTGTGAAAGAAGCAGGGGCAGGGGATCTTCTTCTTATTATGTCAAACGGCGGATTCGAGAATATACATGAAAGGCTTCTGGCTGCACTTTAGCCGGATGGAATCTATTTTTCTATACCGGTTCGTGCCGGCACACCTTTTTTAAAGTAATGTTTTATCTCCTTCATCTCGGTCACAAGATCGGCCTTTTCAATGACCTTCGGGTCAGCCCCGCGGCCTGTTATAACAAGCTCGGTCTTGTCAGGTTTTAACGAGATCAGATCAAGTATATCGTTTACGGATATGAGTCCGCACGCTGCCGCCACACTGGCTTCCTCAAGTATGATGATATCATAATCGCCCGAGGCCATCAGAGACTTTACCT
>CAZOEH010000452.1:0-2828 GCA_964578785.1 uncultured Desulfonema sp.
GTGATTTAGCGAAGTGATTTAAAAATCCCCAAAAAGCTCATTAAGAGAGCATATTCGGACTTTTTACGAATCCCTTACTCTTTACTTCTCTATTAATATCCTTTCCTGCCTTCCTGATTGCTGCAAGTACATTTTTTGCCGCGGTTCCGCCGAAGGATTTTCTCCGGTTTATCATGCTCTCCGGGGTTAATATTTTAAATACATCCTCCGAAAAAAGAGGCGAAAATGATTTCATTTCCGCAAGTGAAAGCTCATGAATCTCTTTTCCTTTTCCCAGGGCGAAGGAAACCGCCTTTCCTGCACAGGAGTGGGCATCCCTGAATGGCATGCCCTTTGTAACCAGATAATCGGCAAAATCGGTCGCGTTCAGAAAACCCCTCGAGGAAGCCCGGAGCATGGCGTCTTTTTTTATTTTTATCTCGGGCAGCATCTTTATGTAAATTTCAATGCAGGCCTTTAAAGTATCGACGGCATCAAACATGGCTCTCTTGTCCTCCTGCATATCCCTGTTGTATGCAAGGGGAAGCGACTTCATGATCGAGAGCATGGAGACAAGATCCCCGAAGACGCGGCCGGATTTTCCTCTCACTATCTCAGGAACATCGGGATTCTTCTTCTGCGGCATTATACTGCTGCCTGTGGCAAAAGCATCCGGAAGCCCGATGAAGCCGAATTCATTTGAGGACCATATTACAAGTTCTTCGGAAATCCTGCTGAAATGCACCATGCAGATGGAGGCTGAAGCGATGAATTCAATAATAAAATCCCTGGATGAAACCGAATCCATGCTGTTTGCCGATACCTCCGGAAAGCCAAGGAGTTCAGCGGTAAAAGCTCTGTCAACAGGATAAGTTGTTCCTGCGAGCGCGGCGCTTCCGAGAGGCATAACATTTATCCTCCCGAGACAATCGCTCATTCTCCCGGCATCTCTTGAAAACATCTCGTAATACGCCATGAGATGATGCGCAAAAAGAACCGGCTGTGCTTTTTGCAGGTGAGTATACCCCGGCATGATGGTACCGATATGCTTTTCAGCAAGATCAACAATAACCCTCCTTAAGACCGCGAGTTCTTTTATAATGGATAGCGTCTCTTCTCTGAGATACATCCTGACATCGAGGGCAATCTGATCATTCCTGCTTCTTGCGGTATGAAGTTTGAGCGCAACCCTGCCTATATCTTCGGCAAGCCTCGCCTCGATATGCATATGGATATCTTCCAGGCTGTCGCTGTATTTAAATTTGCCGCTTTCAATATCTTTCTTAATCTTCAAAAGGCCCTTTATCATCAGCGCGGCTTCTTTTTTTGTAATGATGGCGGCTTTTGAAAGCATGCGGCAATGGGCGATGCTTCCCGCAATATCCTGCGAATAGAGTCTCTTATCGGTATCAATAGAGGATGTGAAGGCCTCCACGATTTTGTCCGTCTTACCGGAAAATCTGCCGCCCCAGGGTTTACATGACATATAATCACCCTTTTTTTTGTAACTACTCAGGTTGTTTAGACTGTAGACTGAAGGTATTTAGGCTGTAGACTGTTAGTCTGTAGGTTTTTAGGGATAAATCCTACAGTCTAACGGCCTATAGCCTTCAGCCTATCTTTATTCAGCCTAAACGACTACAGCCGATCCACCTGAGCAGTTCACCTTTTTTTAGGTGCCGTTCAATTTATACCAAAGCCCTCTTCTTCAAGCTCTGTATCCTAAGACGAAGCGCGTTGAGCCGGATGAATCCTTCCGCGTCTTTCTGGCTGAAAACCCTGTCTTTTTCAAACGTAGCAAAGTCATGACTGTAGATCGATTCATCCGATTTGCGTCCGAGAACCGTGCAGTTTCCCTTGTAAAGCTCCAACCGGACCAAGCCGGAAACATATTCCTGTGTATCGTCCACCATGCCCTGCAGTAGTTTCATTTCGGGAGAAAACCAGAAGCCGTTATAAACAAGCTCCGCATACCTGGGAATAAGCGAATCCCGGATATGCATGACCTCCCTGTCCATGGTTATCGATTCGACAGCCATGTGAGCAGCCCGCAGGATTGTCCCTCCGGGTGTCTCATAAACTCCCCGTGACTTCATGCCTACGAACCTGTTTTCAACGATATCGACTCTTCCTATGCCGTGTTTCCCGCCCAGCCTGTTGAGCTCTTTCAGCAGAGCTGCCGGGGAAAGATTTTTCCCGTTTATCGAGACGGGATTCCCCCTGATAAATTCTATCTCAATTACTTCAGGCTTGTCGGGAGCGTTCTTCGGAGACACGGAAAGCGTAAACATATCTTCAGGAGGCGAATTCCACGGATCCTCAAGCACCCCGCCTTCGTAGCTTATATGAAGAAGATTCCTGTCTGAACTATACGGTTTCGCCTGGGTTGTCGGAACCGGAATACCGTGTTTTTCAGCATACTCCATGAGCAGTGTTCTCGATCCGAGAGCCCATTCCCTCCAGGGAGCTATAATCCTGATGTTGGGGTCATGGACAAGATAAGTAAGTTCAAATCTCACCTGGTCATTCCCCTTGCCGGTTGCCCCGTGGCTGACCGCATCGGCGCCCTCAATCTTTGCAATCTCCATCTGCCTTTTTGCGATGAGCGGCCTTGCAAGAGATGTCCCGAGAAGATATTGCCCTTCATAAACGGCATTGGCGCGAAATGCCGGAAAAACGTAATCCTTTACAAATGTCTCTTTAAGATCATCGATGTATACCTTCGCTGCGCCCGTCTTTCTGGCCTTCTCCTCGATATAGTCAAGCTCCTCCTCCTGTCCGAGGTCGGCGGAAAATGTGATGACTTCACACTTGTATGTTTCAACGAGCCATTTCAGTATAACGGATGT
>CAZOEH010000453.1:0-2801 GCA_964578785.1 uncultured Desulfonema sp.
TTCTTGCGGAGATCTCCCCACAGATGGAAAATCTTCGCTATGATAGTAGCGGCGCGGCTCGACACGATAAGAATATCCTTTTACTATTTTATTTCCATTTTAATCCAATCGCTATACGCCGCGTAAACCGGCACATTGCGTTAGCGATCTAAGAAGCGCTCGACCTGATGTTTAATGAACACGAGGCTGCTGCGCTCTCCTGACGGCAAGCATCATTTCGATTATTTTCATGATGATTTGATCTTCCTGAATGACTATTCCAATTCCGATTCTATTTCGTCAAATATATCCTCGAAGCTGTACAGAAGTTTGTCGGCCTCGGATAGCTTCCAGTCGGCTATATTCTCTTGAATAATTTTATACTGGTTCCGGAGCTTTTCACTATGCCGGAGAAACACCTCTCTGAGTTTCGTTCCATCAAGCTGGTAAAGAAGTTTATCCAACTGTCCCACCAATTCATAAAGTGCGGGATTCCGGTTCGCCAGACTCGAATCCACATATCCCGAATGGCTCGCCAGTTTTGGATAAATCCCTTGCAGATCATTTTGATAATAAGGACGTACTGTAACCGTCAGTTGCATGTATTTACTCATGGCTGATCTCCTGTATGCGTATTGACCCATAATTACTCCGGGCTCGTTTATTGTAATATTCCGGAGTTGTGATAAGTGCAATCATTTAGTTGATCTTTTTGAAATCGATATACCCCTTCTCTACATCTGTGTGGATGAGCTGCACCCTGAGCCGGTCGCCAACATCGACGCCTTTATGTCCTTTAAGCAGTCGGCCTTCAACGGGTGGATGAAATATGCGCACCCAGGTTCCTTTTTCGGCAGCACCCGTACACATGGCGTCAAACTGATCGCCGATCCTCAAGGAAAGCAGCATGGCCGCAGCCGTTTTGGTAACGAGCCGATCAACCTTGCCGGCATCATTTTCCTTTTCGGTGCAGTGTCGGGCTAGTTCCGTCAGTTCGTCCCGGCTGTAGGGCATGGGCGACCCGTCCAGGGCAGCCTTCAGGATGCGCTGGGTAGCCAGATCCGGGAACCGCCGGTTGGGTGCCGTTGAGTGTGAATAATCCCTGACGGCAAGTCCGAAGTGACCGGGCGACGTCTCTTCCGGAGATTCAGGTGATCGGATTTAATTCGGTAAATCCAATGGAATCCAGTGGTAAATGGGGACTGACACACCGGGACCACCGCAAGATTTTGATAGCCGACGGCAAAATCGCCATTATCGGGGGTATCAATATCAGCAAGGTTTATTCGAGTACTCCTTTCAAGCGGAAAAAAATCGAAAAAGCGCTAATTCACTGGCGTGACACAGACATCCAAATTGAAAGCCCGGCGGTGGCGGAATTTCAGAAACTCTTTCTTGACACCTGGCAGAAGCAGAAAGGCCCGGAACTTTCCAAACGAAACTATTTCCCTGATCTGAAAGAAGAAGGTAACGCCCTGGTACGAGTTATAGTCAGCACTCCGGGAGAAACAAACAGGACACCTTTTATTATGCATGTATCGGCCATCACTTTTGCAGAACATTCGATACACATGACGAATTCCTATTTTATTCCTGACGACCAGATACTAAAAGCCATTGCTGATGCCGTCGGGCGCGGCATTGACATAAAGATCATCCTTCCCGGGATCACCGATTCTCAGCTGGCATTATATGCACAGAGGTATCATTATTCACAGCTTTTGAAATCGGGAGTGAAGTTATACGAGCATCACACTTCCCTGCTGCACGCTAAAACAGCGGTGGTTGACAATGTCTGGTCAACAGTCGACTCAACAAACATGGACTACCTGAGCTTATTAAACAATGACGAGGTTAATGCGGTTATCCTGAGTCACGAGTTTGCCGTCGAAATGGAGAAGATTTTTTTCGGTGACCTTGCGGATTCCATACAGATTCAATGGGATGAATGGAAAAGCAGACCTTTGTTACCCAAGGTCAGGGAGTGGTTTGTAAATATAATTTCCAATTGGTTGTAAAATAACCCTAAGGTGGTTTATTTTTATCGCACCTGTTTATCGGTCATATCTTTTTCACTTTCAATAAAAGCGCCGGCATTTTTCGCAGCAGAATCAACGGACAAATCAATATTTGCAAACAGCGGAAAATGGTCAGAGGGATAACATTTTTTCCATTGCGGTTGAATGATTATAGCGTCTTTGACTCTGACATAAGAGGGTACAAAAATATAGTCAAATTTAAACCGGAAAAAATAACTGCGAAACCCGTGGAAAGTAGAGACATGACGAACAGTTGGATATCGTACCCGAAAGGTATCCATTAATGGTTCAGGATTTATCACACTCCCTTTTGCTCTTATTCTTAAAGGAATTTTACCTTTCAAATATCGTATGGGCGTGCTTTTTTCTCTCGCATTAAAATCACCTGTCAGTACAAAAGGGTCCGGAGAAGATCGCATATGAATAAACCGGGTCAATAAAATAATGCTGTTTTTTTGGGAACGCCGGGAAATATGATCCAGATGAACATTATAAAAATAAAAAGCCTGCTTTGATTCTTTTTCAATCAGGCGCACCCATGTACATGTTCGCGGGAGGATGTTCCCCCACCCCTTTGATCCTGGGATATCGGGTTTATCTGAAAACCAGAAGGTGTCCTCCTCAGATGGGGAGAACCGTTCCGCATCATAAAAAACAGCATTGAACAACCCTTTGCCGCTCCCCAAACTTCCACTGCCAATCTTCTTGTATCCGGGAAGCATGGCGCCGATTTCTGATATTTGAAAGTCCAACGCTTCCTGCAGGCCTAAAACATCCGGGCGA
>CAZOEH010000454.1:0-2797 GCA_964578785.1 uncultured Desulfonema sp.
TGAATATGTACGATGAAAGTTTTAAACGCTTTCAGGAAGGTGAAGTCGTCACAGGCAGGATAATTTCTATAGATAAGGATTATGTCCTGGTTGACATCGGCTATAAATCTGAAGGGCAGATAAAAATTCATGAGTTCAGGGATGAAAGCGGCAATATCAACGCCAAGTTCGGCGATACGGTTGAGGTCATGGTGGAATGGTGGGATGATGAGGAGGAGCGTGTCATCCTGTCTAAAGAGAAGGCTGAAAAGGTCAAGGTATGGGATGATATAAAGAAGGCCCATGACAGTGACGGAACCGTTGAAGGAATAATACTGAGCCGTGTAAAAGGCGGTTTTTCAGTCGACATAGGGGTTCAGGCTTTTCTGCCCGGATCACAGGCTGACCTGCGCCCGATAAGAAATCTTGATGAACTCGTCGGCAAGACGTATGTTTTCAAAATATTGAAATACAACCGGAAACGCAGCAATGTCGTTCTTTCCAGAAGGGCTATTCTTGAGCAGGATCGCGATTTTAAAAGAACCGCTACTCTTTCCTCTATTACTGAAAATAAAGTTGTTGACGGCTTTGTCAAAAACATCACCGAGTACGGGGTTTTTGTTGATCTTGGAGGTGTTGACGGCCTCCTTCACATCACCGACATCTCATGGGGCAGAGTCAAGCATCCCGCTGAAATGTTTTCTGTCGGAGACAAGATAAAGGTTAAGATTCTGAGCATAGACAAGGAGAAGGAGCGGGTGTCGCTTGGCATGAAACAGCTTACCGAGGATCCGTGGTTAAGGGCTTCGGAAAAATATCCGATCGGTTCAAGGGTTTCAGGAAAAGTGGTCAGCCTTACCGATTACGGCGCATTTGTCGAGCTCGAAGAGGGTATCGAAGGACTTATCCATGTTTCTGAAATGTCATGGACCCGCAAGATCCGCCATCCATCCAAGGTGGTCTCTGTAGGTGAGACCGTCGAATCGGTAGTTCTTGATATAAAGCCTGAAAACCGGAGAATCTCTCTTGGCGTGAAGCAGGTTATTCCGAATCCCTGGGATCTGATAAGCGAAAACTATCCGGTTGGAACAACCATTGAAGGAAAAGTAAAGAATATAACCGATTTCGGAATCTTTGTCGGTATAGATGAAGGCATTGACGGTCTTGTCCATATTTCGGATATATCCTGGACAAAGCGCATCAAGCATCCCTCCGAGCTTTATAAAAAAGGGGATGTAATACAGGCCATAGTTCTTGCAATCGAGAAGGATAACGAAAGATTCTCCCTTGGAATCAAGCAGCTTCAGAAAGATCCGTGGGAATCGGTAAGTGAGAGATACGCGGTCGGCAAAGAGATAACCGGAACAATAACAAATGTTACAGATTTCGGAATCTTTGTCGAGCTCGAAGAGGGAATCGAGGGGCTTATTCATGTGTCTGAAATCAGCAAGGAAAAAATCAAGACCCCAGTCGGAAAATATAATGTCGGAGAGGTAATAACCGCCAAGGTTATGAATATCAACAGCGTTGAAAGAAGAATCGGTCTTTCGATCAAACGCCTCCAGATGGATGATGAACAGAGCATACTTACAGAATATATAAACAATATGAAACCCGCAACATCCGCTTTCGGCGAGATTTTACGGGAGAATCTGCAGGAGAAATTAAACGGGGAATGATAAACTGTTCGGGTAGATAGGCTGTAGGCGTTTAGGCTGAAGAAGAGAGGTTCGAGACAGATCGAATCAGATGGTCAACGAGTTGACTCATGAGCCAGTTCCTCAAGAATAGCACTAACCGCCTTCAGCCTACAGTCTAATCAGCCTGAGTAGGTACATTTCCGGTTTCATTTAAAGAGAAAAAATGTTTTCACGCAGACATCCATACCTTTTTTTCATTCTTGTCTTCTCCTCGGTCATTGCTTCGATGGTTCTCGGGATTTCCACACTCATATATCTTGGAACAAGGGATTCCGACTTTAATATCGGGGAGAAGGTCGCGGTTGTTGACATATCCGGCGTGATTACGGATGCCGGGGATATTGTAAAAGATATCAAATATTACCGCGAGGATAATTCGGTAAAAGCTATTGTTTTAAGGATAGATTCACCCGGAGGAGTTGTCGGGCCCGCGCAGGAGATTTACAGGGAGGTCAGAAAAACAATCGGAGTAAAGAAGATCATTGCCTCGATGGGGTCGGTTGCGGCTTCGGGAGGTTATTATATTGCGGCAGGAACTGAAGGCATAATGGCCAATCCCGGAACCATTACAGGCAGTATAGGCGTGATAATCGGTTTTACAAATTTTGAAGAGATTTTACGCAAGATCGGGCTCTATCCTGTTGTTGTAAAAAGCGGAGAATTCAAGGATATGGGCTCTCCTGTCCGGAAAATGACCGAAAAAGAGAAAAAGGTGCTCCAGTATTTTGTGGATCAGACTCACCGGCAGTTTGTGGATGTGGTAACGGAAGGACGCAAGATGGACAGGAGCAAAGTAAAGGCCCTTGCCGACGGGCGCATATTTACCGGGGAGGAGGCAAAAGCCCGCGGTCTTGTCGACCGTATGGGGAATCTGGAAGATGCTATTGAATGGGCCGGCCGTATGGGCGGAATAAAAGGAAAAATATCTGCAATTTATTCAAAAAAAGCCGAGATCTCCTTCATGGAGTATTTCATGGAAACAGCCATGAAAAAACTTGTGAACAGCTCCGTGAACCCGGGACTTTATGTCGGCTATATCATGAAACCTTCCATCTGATTGCGCAAAAGGGCCATTTCTGAATGGAAACTAGAAGTCATTTCAAAACCTCGTATCAGGT
>CAZOEH010000455.1:0-2796 GCA_964578785.1 uncultured Desulfonema sp.
TTTAGTATCCTAGTATGTTGAAATTGGAAACTATTTTGAATTGTATAACTAATGGTGGCGGCATCAAAGCCTTGACAAGAGAACATCAGATCAAGTTACTGGGCAAAACTGCCTACGAAAGAGACAGCAGCTTGAACAAGAGCAGCTTATCACTTAAAAAAACCTTTATTGCTGTTCAAACAATCCTGACCGCCGCTTTTCCATCTGCCGTTGATTCATTCCTGAAGAACAACTAAAGGAATCCGGTCAGTCAGCTTAATCTCTGCTTCAGATCGTAGCCTTGAGGGTCACCAGTTCAAGATGATCGGCAGCCTCTTCAGCCTTGTCTGAAATAGCCACGATGTGGTTCAGGCAGTTTCTCAGGTGGATTTTGTGGCTGTATTCCAGGCTCGATGAAAAGATTTTTTTAGTCAGGTCCCATTCCAGGCTGTCGACCTTTGATTCGACAAGACCGATATCCTTGGCATGCTGTCGGGAGATCTCCATGGGACATATGCCTTTCAGATAGCACAGCACCGCATGTTTGAGCGACTCGCCGATATTCATGGATATACCGATGATCGTCAGGAAATCCGCCTTGACAAACTCTGGCACGACGGGGCGCTGGTTCAAGAAGACATCGCAGCACTTCTCAGCCGAATTGGCCACCGTGTCCAGCTTTTCGACAAGTTTATATATATCCTCTCTCAACAAGGGCATGTAGGCCCCGTAATACAGCTTATCCCGGATCTCGTGCCGGATCATGTCTGCCTCGGTTTCCAGATGGTCCGTCTGGCGCGCCAGGTTTTTGGCCCTGGGAATATCTCCGCCGATGTAAGCCTGAAGCGTTTCATTGGCCACGGTCAGGCATTCCTCGACTTTTTCGGTATGTTTTTCGATGAGTGCGATAACTTCTTTTTCTTTCTTGAATATAAACATGCTGTCTCCTCAAAAGTTGCGCTATTCTTGCGCTGCATGAAATGAATTAAAAAAAGTATACTGCAAAAATCGTTTTGAAACAATATTAATATCCGTCAGTAAAACATCATTCTGTATCCCGCATATATCAAAAAAGAGGCCGCTGCTGCCAAAGTTGGAGTCAGCACCCAACCGATAAAAATGGTGGTGATGGCACTCTTGCTGATGGTCCTGGCACCTTTCACCAGGCCGACGCCCACGACGGCCCCTACGATGGCTGATGACGTGGATACCGGGATCCCTAAAATGGAAAAGAGATGGACGCCAAATGCGGAAGATATCAAGGCGACAAATGCACCAGGAAGATCCAGGGGAGTGATCCCTTTTCCGACGGTGTCGGTGACTTTTTGGCCGTAAGAAGCGGCACCAAGGGCAATCGAAATCCCGCCGATCGTCAAAAGAACGATCGGCGGAACAATTCCAAGATTGGCAATGGGCCCCATGGCGGTCCCGGCGTGGTTGGCGCCCAGAGAAAAAGCGACATAGCAGGATGCGACAATAGCAAGACGCCCCATCGCATTATGGATAAGCATTCCGCTGACGGGTATGATGCTCATCAGCCGTCCGAGAAACTGCGAAAGACCAAAAGCAAGCCCCATAGATAGAATCGGACAAAGGACCCAACTCCCCGCAATGGCATATAATTTAGCGGTGTTGATGTCTGCATGCAGCTCCAGACCAACCCCGACGACTGCCCCGACAATGGCCTGGGAGGTGGACGTTGGAAGCTTTTTTAAGGTGGCGGCCATGACCACCAGGCCCGAGCAGATAAGGGCGGTCAGAACAGCCGCAAAATCGAGTTCAGCCGCGATGATGCCCGTGCCAACTGTTTTCATCACGTTTTGGCCCTGAAGAATGCCGCCGAGAAAACTGAAAATCACCACCAGCGTCACGGATCGCTTATAGGAAAGCAAACCGCAACCCACCACCGGCCCGATGCAATTTGCTGTGTCGTTTGCTCCGATATTCCATCCAACAAAAGCACCGCCTCCAAGCAATAATATTAAGATCGGTTCGATGTTGAAATCCTCCAAGCGGTTCGTGGTACGGATCAAGGGAAGGTTGCTCGTGCCGGAGCCCTTTAAGTTTGATGAAAATGATAACCTGCCTCTTTATGTAAATGGAATTTCTTTTATTTTTTTCCAGATTTCTATCACATGTTTCTTCATCTAAAACAGGGTGTTTCAAGCGGTTCATATTTGTAACTCAAATATGCGGCGATTTGAGCTTCTTTGGGTGTAAAAATGTGTTTTAAAATTTTTATCTCGGCTTTTGAACGCGTGGAAGGAAACCCGACCGCCTGTTTATCAAGATGCTTTTGTAATTCGATATAAACTTTTTCATTTTGTTCCATATCAACCGGCCTTTTTTATTGACCACGAATTAAGATTCGCCCGGCACAATCCGCGTATGTCAGGAAATAAATACTCGTGATACGGCCCCTGTCACGGCAAAAATAATGACCGCTGCGATGATAACGGCAATAGTGTACACTGTAGATTTTTCTGTAGGAGATTTCATGAGAAAGGGTAACCCGACGTAGAGGAGATATAGGCCATACAGCCCTACTAAACCGAGGAACCCAAGCGCAGGGATGAGCGCGAAAACACCAGCCAGCCAGCCGGGTATACTGGAATACATGGCAAGCTTGAAGGCCTGGTTGAGATTTTTCTCCCCTGCAAAGTTAGGGGCAAGGGCATCGATAACCATGGCGAGGATGTATACGCCGGCGAGGGTGAGCCCGTATAGAACGACCGCGGATATAATGCCTGATGCTATCGGCACCCTGTATGATCCCATCGGCATGCTGACTCCCACAAGGGACGTGCCGATAAAAGA
>CAZOEH010000456.1:0-2793 GCA_964578785.1 uncultured Desulfonema sp.
CCCTCTTTTTCTGCCATCATCTTCCCTGCCATTATCATATCGGATACGATCTTCGCATCTTCCCCGGTCAGGTCGTTTACACTTCTGATATGCCTTGCCGGAACAATCAGAATATGAACCGGCGCGTGGGGATTGATGTCTCTGAAAACGACAAGGTCGTCATTCTTATAAAGGAATGTGGTCGGAATCTCTCCATTTACAATCTTGCAGAAAATACAGTCTTTTTCCATCCAGGTCTCCTTGGTTATTAAACAGTCAAATCAGCAGATTACTTGATAACGATTTATCCGGAACCCTCTCCTCTGTCAAGTCTGACTTTCGAGCGACTCCAGTAATTAATATTGTCGCATTTATTGATTATGTTTTCCGCCTGTCACCTTATATTACTAATTTAAACGTATAAATTGATAAGCGTACCTATATACACGCACTGCCATAAATCACATCGGTCAGATGAAAGTTTTTAATGCCGCAGCGAACAAACAAAGTAAACAAGGAAGGAGTAGAGCTCCAACAGCAATTATTCGACCCCACGCTGCTTGACGTAATATTTGCGTTAATTGCTTTTTATCAGTCTCTGCATCAGTTTCAATGATTGAAATGCACTTACCGGTACACCAATATATCGCATAACATTCAGCCAGTGTAACGAGTATAAGAAAAACAGTGATCGTGATTTTTACTCCTGTAGTAATTTTTGGATCACTGAATTCCGGTTTGAGGCACGCATAACAAAAGCCGATTGTCTGAACTACAGCAAATCCTGTTATGATGTTGGACAGAGACCATAATTCCTTCGCGAGATCTTCTTTTTTCAATGTGTTCACCATCCCTGCTTTTAAAATGTCAATGTCACTGCGGGATATCCCAACAAACCGCCTCGCCTCTCGTCACGCATTTTCACGCCAACCTTTGTTAAGACCTATAAGTCTCAGGGAGCTTTATAGGTAAGTAAATCACGATTATTAAGACATGGTATATTTACTTATTGGATATCCCCTATATGCCACCCCTAACACTTACTATCTCGGCAAAAACATACGCACATCAATCTTCTCATCATAGGCCAGGCCGAAGAACTGCTCATAGATTTCCTGGGCATATGAATCCGGAATCGGGCCAGCGATGCATTGAATAGTTTATTGTATTCATCGATCATATCGGCACCCAGGCGTTTGTTCTCCAAGAGTCGAACGTCGAGCGCTTTCTTTTCCTTCAGAAGCTCATCATGCCCCCTGCTCAATATCGGCAGATAATCACGCAGGTATTTTTCTCCAAGCCGTTGTTTGATATGCAAGGTCATAAGTTTATCCCGATAAGATTTCAGCAAACCAGCCATGCCCTTAACATCCTTGGTAACTTTCTGATTACCGAAATGTTCCATATACAGTCGATATTCCGCATCCGGTTCTGCTCTTTTTAGTTTTTCCACTCCATACGGCATGCAGGTTGGTGGCACGCCCGGCTTCCAGGTACCGATTTTTGCAGATGCTCCCTTGCAGTTGCTCATGCTGTATTCCTCTAAAGACCCGGAACCTTCTCCATAGGTTTGATAGACAAAAGAGGACCACTTGTACATACGGGCGTTTTTCACTATATTTCCTGTATGAAACAGGCTTCGGTTGGCCAACTGATGGCACACCCCGATTATCAGATAATAATGATCCGGCCATTTGCAGGGTGTGGAATCAGCCATGTACTGGATGATTTTTTTATTATCTTCCCAGGTAGAGGATTCGGTATCCGGCAGTTTTTTGCCGCCGTTGCAGGCCCCAAAACATGGGAAGCTCTGCCACTTGCCATTTTCTTCAAGAAACTTGACATAGGTATGGTCTGCCGGGCTTTTTTTATTAAAGGCCGGAGTAACCTCCACCCAGACTCTGAAACAACCATCGGTTTTGGCCTCTGACCCCTGGCAAGGATCATCCTGAAGCTTTGTCTGAGCAGCGGCGGCATAGTCCGTAACCAGGAACATGATCAGGGCGATGCCATAGAAGAATAATAGGTTTTTCTTTATCAACCTTGATCCTCTTATCTTGAATCCGGATTTAATTAATTCAGGGCAGGTCTCAATATTTGACAATCTGTTTAAAAATAGATCTGTACCGGTAATTTTGATAGGGTCTGTCAATGTAGAATTTACTCTACCATTTGCTCTATAGTTCATATCAGACCCTCCAGTATGATTGTTAGCGGACCGTCGTTTGCACAACGAGACTATTGATAAAGTCTATTTCTATCCTTTTTCAGGAAATCACATCTGGTAAAATCAACAGGAACAAATCAAGGACATTCTTAGTTCTGAATCTTATTAGCCCCCTCTTTAAAGGAAAGGGCGTTCTCTTTATTTATAGTTATCTTCGGGAATCATTCCGCTATTCATGGCCGACTGACTTATGCCTGCCAGATGCAGTTCCGGCTTTCTCGACAACTCCGATATGCTTATCCCAGGCTCGCGTACTACCCAGCAAAAAAAAGTGCATCCTTGATATTCGCCCTAAATTTCCACTACAATGCCGCTGTCAACTTAAATAATGATAAACGTCCGATACCTTCCACGCTGGTAAGGAATCATTCCATAGGACTTACTCCGGGATTCAATAGTTGCCACCAGGTGGGGTCGATTGGCGTTCGGAAATGGCGGGATGCTATCAAATCGAGAAAAAGGAGCCCAGCAGAAGCCGCAGAAGATGGCACACATTTGCTGATAGGTGATTCGGCTCGTGCCTTGCGTATGCTCGCCCGCATCTCTTCAGCTGTAGGCGGAAGAATGACCGGTGCTTCGCTAATCCC
>CAZOEH010000457.1:0-2774 GCA_964578785.1 uncultured Desulfonema sp.
TAATCGGTCCTGAACCTATAATAAGAACTTTGTGGATGTCATCACGCCTGGGCATACTTACTCCTTTTTTTTTACGTTAATTTAACATATTGAAACTATGATCGTCTGCTATTTAATTAAAATACGGATAGTTATATATATTGCGGAGTGATTGAAAAATGTTAGCAATACTAATTAAAATATGTTAGTTTCAGCACCTCTTAAAATCAAGATAAAAAGAGCTTAATTAAACCGTATTTTTTAATGGAAGGATGATAAAGATGGGTGGATTATTCGGTGTAGTATCAAAGGATGACTGTGTAAACGATCTTTTTTACGGAACGGATTACCATTCACATCTTGGAACAAAGCGTGGAGGTCTTGCCGTCTGGAACAGAAAAGGTTTCGAAAGAGCCATACACAGCATAGAAAATAATTATTTCAGATCAAAGTTTGAATCTGAACTTCCCAAATTCAAAGGGAACATAGGTATCGGCGTCATCAGTGACAACGATTCCCAGCCGCTTATAATAGGATCACATCTTGGAACCTTCGCAATCGCTACAGTAGGAAAGCTGAATAATATTGATGAACTCTCTAAATCAGCCTTTAATAAAAAAATGCATTTCTCTGAAACAAGCGGAGGGGTAACCAATCCTACCGAACTTGTAGCCATGCTGATTTGCGAAGAGGATTCTTTTGAAAACGGCATAAAAAGGGCCCAGGAACTCATCAAGGGCTCCTGCTCAATCCTTCTGATCACAAATAAAGGTATTTATGCGTCAAGGGATAAATTGGGTAGAACTCCACTTGTGATAGGGAAAAAAGAGGGCTCTTTTGCTGTTGCTTCGGAAAACTGCGCATTTCCCAACCTAGGCTTTTCAACCGAAACATTCCTCGGCCCGGGAGAAATCGTTTTTCTTACGCACGATGCGTGTGTCCGGAAAAAAGAACCGGAAGACAAAATGCAGATATGCTCATTCCTGTGGGTATATTACGGTTATCCTGCCTCCGAATATGAAGGAATCAATGTTGAATACGTCCGAAACAGATGCGGAAGCGCTCTTGCGAAAAACGACCCTGTTGCAATAGACTGCGTTGCCGGAATACCCGATTCCGGGATAGGCCACGCTATTGGATATGCCAACGAGAAAAGAGTCCCCTATGTGCGGCCCTTTGTAAAATATACGCCGACTTGGCCGAGGAGCTTTATGCCCCAGAACCAGAAAATGCGGGATCTTGTAGCAAAGATGAAGCTTATCCCTGTAAAAAAACTTATTGAGGGCAAGAAAATCCTTTTCTGCGAAGATTCCATCGTAAGAGGAACCCAGCTCAAAGATAATATACAAATTCTTTACGACTGCGGTGCGCTTGAAGTTCATATGCGCCCGGCCTGCCCTACCCTGATCTATCCCTGCCTGTTTCTCAATTTCTCCACATCAAGATCTACGCTTGACCTTGCTGGAAGAAAAGTTATTCTTGAGATTGAAGGACGGCAGGATAAAAATCTTGCGGAATATGCTGCCGCTGACTCTGAAAAAAACCGGCAAATGACGGACAGAATATGCCGGCATTTGAAACTGACTACATTGAAATATCAGAGAATCGGGGATCTGGTGAATGCTATAGGCCTTCCGAAAGAAAAACTCTGCACTCACTGCTGGGACGGAACGAGCCGGTTCTGATCTCCGCCGAAAATATGGACTGTCTTTACGTTACCGGCTTTAAGGAATCAATGTGGCCTGCTATTATAAGTTTGACCAGCGGTATTCATCCCGTTATCAACATCGCTGAGTTTATAGACAGTATTTATTTGAAGCAGTTCCTCATATGTTTTTAATTACAAAGAAAAAGGGGAGCCGCATATTTTCTGTCTCTATCTCGCAGTAGCTCTTTATTTCATATCCTTCGAATTCCACAGATTTTCCTGTCTTTTGAATAGTGATTTTGTATGGTGATTTTTTTACATACTCATTTAACAGGGATAGATCAGAGCCGGGCTCAATAAACATGAAAACATTCAAATCGGTCCGCGGAAGTACGGCGATACTGTTTTTTGACCCGGATTTAAACTTATCGAGATATTCAGAATGTTCACGGACATATGTCTGATTTAAAAAGCGGCCTTTATCAATTGCAGCATTTGTACCATCATAAAGAATTGCGCCGCGTAACTCATCAGGCACCCGGGCGATTCTATAATTCAAATCAGACGTTAATGCGGACATGCCTTCAAACACGAAACCGATGTTTTTATACGATATGATTTGATTCTGGAATATGAATTCCACGGTATTTTTAACCCGTTTATGTTCGGGTGCTCTGGTTGCCGCGAACCAGGCAGTAGATGGCGTATACCTGCTTTTAATAAGCTCAGTATATTTGCGATGATTACCGCCGAAAATACCGCCAAAATATTTTGTTTTATCCCATCCGTAGCGATTATAATTCGCATCTATTCTGCTTGGCATTTGCGATGAGTGAATACAGTTTGCGGTAAGAAGTAAAATAACCGATCCAACACCGACCCATTTAATTATCTTCTTATATCTTATCGCGCGGGTCATTGTGATCGCAAAAAAGATGATGCTCAGCAAATTTAACGGTATTTCCTTCCATAAAATGTCCCGTAGTATGAACCGGGTTGCTATAAATATATTTAAGTACACGATCACGGCTGCCAGAAGGCACAAAAGAATCTGCCTTGAAGTAAAATGGAGAAACTTAGACCGAAAGCCTGCAACAAGCATTGTAAGAAAACCGACATTTACTATAAATGGCGCAGGATTGTAAGA
>CAZOEH010000458.1:0-2766 GCA_964578785.1 uncultured Desulfonema sp.
TTGCGGCATACTATCAGATTACGGCATGACGGGAGAATCGACCGGCGATAATTGAGATGTAGAAATATCTTGACAATCGGCAGGTTATTCCGGTAGCTTCAACGAAAACAGACAAAGAACGGGTGTTCGGGGCAAATGACTCTTATTGATTTCATAATTCAGAATTTTTACTGGTGCTGGCGACGGAAAAACAGCGGGGAGGGGTTTGCCGAAGTTTTCGTTATTTAATAATTGAAAGGTATTTTAGAATAAATAATAAGGATTGCGGGCAGACCTGAAAAAGCTTGTAATCCTTTTTTGTTTTTATGCGGAGAAAAATAAAGAGCAGCCGTTATCCGGCAACCGGATTCCGGATTTCTTAAGGAGGATATAAAGATGCTTGTAGTGATGAATAAGAAAGCTACCCAGGAAGAGATCAATGCCGTTGTCACTGCCATTGAGGCGAAAGGATATACTGCACGGCCTATCCCGGGCGGCGACAGAGTTTCAATCGGCATATTAAACAACAGAGGGCCTGTTGATGCATCTGTCGTACTGGGACTTTCCGGAGTAAAGGAGGCCATACCTGTCACAAAACCGTATAAGCTTGTTAGCCGTGAGATTCAGCCTGAAGGAACGATCGTCCGCGTCGGGGAAGTGCCGATAGGAAACGGCTACCTTGTTATAATTGCAGGCCCATGCGCGATCGAAAGCAGAAAACAGGCTCTTACCATAGCAGGGCATGTCAAAAGCGCCGGGGCGCATATCTTCAGGGGAGGAGCATTCAAGCCCAGAACTTCGCCGTATTCCTTCCAGGGACTGGGCGAGGAAGGGCTGAAAATACTTGCAGAGGTCCGCGAAACAACGGGTTTGCCGGTTGTGACCGAAGTAATGGATTTTGAACATTTTGATATGGTCGAAGAGTATGCGGACATGGTGCAGATCGGGACCCGTAACATGCAGAATTTCAGCCTTCTGCGGCGTGCGGGAAAATCATCAAGACCAGTTCTTCTCAAGCGGGGAATGGCGGCTACGATAGAAGAATTTCTGATGGCCGCGGAATATATCCTTGAAGGCGGAAATTCGCAGGTGGTTTTATGCGAAAGAGGTGTCAGGACCTTTTCACATCACAGCCGCAACACCCTGGATCTTTCGGCTATCCCTGTTGTAAGAAAAGAGAGTCATCTTCCGATAATAATCGATCCGAGCCATGCCGCAGGCCGCAGGGATCAGGTTATCCCTTTAAGCCGCGCAGCGGTTGCTGCTGAAGCCCACGGTCTCATGGTTGAAGTACATCACGCGCCCGAAGAGGCTATGAGCGACGGCGCCCAGTCGCTTTATCCCCACCAGTTTGAAACGCTCTGCAGGCAGGTTAGGGCTATTCATGATATTTTCAGATAGGAAAAGGATATAAGACTGAAGGCGGAAGGCTGAAGTAACTAACAGTCTTCAGTCTATAAACCTTCAGACTTTTATGCAAGCCGGAGTCGGTAATGTTTAAAACCATAAAGATAAAAGGCAACGCCGGCGATTCAGTGGTTATGATCGGTGAAAACCTTATGAATCTTCACAGATATATGCCGGTGGAGAAAACCGTTATTATTGCGGATGATAATGTGTTCCGTATTCACGGAAAAGACTTTCCGCCATGCAGGGTTATCACGATTGAACCGGGAGAAAAGACAAAAAGCCTGGACACTGTCCGCCTCATATATGAAAAACTACTTGAATTCGATGTTGACAGATCATCTTTTATAGCCGGGATAGGAGGCGGAGTTGTCTGTGATATTGCCGGGTTCGCTGCATCCACTTTCTTAAGGGGACTCAGATTCGGTTTTGTCTCTTCCACACTCCTTTCTCAGGTTGACGCAAGCGTGGGGGGGAAAAACGGCGTCAATCTGGGCGGATACAAAAATATAGTCGGTCTCTTCAATCAGCCCGAATTTGTAATTTGTGATTTGAATCTTCTTTCGACCCTGTCTGAAACGGAATTGCGTAACGGATTTGGAGAGATAATAAAACATGCGGCTATAAGAGACGAAAGCCTGTTTACTTTTCTCGAAAAAAATCACGGTAAAGCGCTTTCCCTTGAACGTAAAATTATCGAACGACTGGTTTATGATTCGGTCAGGATCAAATCGGATATCGTCTCCCGTGATGAAAAGGAAAAGGGTGAACGGAGAATACTCAATTTCGGCCATACATTCGGACACGCCTATGAAAAAACACTCGGGATTCCGCACGGCGAAGCCGTAGGCGCCGGAATGATTGCAGCCGGTGAGCTTTCGGTTAAAAAAGGATTTTTAAAGCAGGAAGAATTTGAAAGGTTAAAAAGAGCTGTCAGGCTCTTCGGCCTTCCGGTTGAGCTGGCTTGTGACCGGGCAAAGGTTATTGATGCGATAAAGAGGGATAAGAAGAGAGAGGACGCTTCTTTACACTTTGTGTTCTTATCCGGAATCGGATCAGCAGTAGTAAAAGAAATACCGATCAGCGAACTGGAAAAAGAGATGGGAAATTAAAAGAAAGGGGCAAAGGTATAGAGGCTCAGAGAAAAAAGAAATAAAAAGTGAATCGTGGATCTAAAAAGCGGACAACGAATCATGATTTACCAACAACGAAGCCGTATCCCCAAATCTCCGGGTTAGAAACCGGAGACCATAAACCGGAAACCTAATTTTTACTGCGGGCACTCATCTCCCTTGAATTTCACTTCCACAATTGTCTTATCCTTGTTTATTTCAAAATATCCGGCGCATTCGGATTTCATCATCTGCTGTTCAACCGTCC
>CAZOEH010000459.1:0-2759 GCA_964578785.1 uncultured Desulfonema sp.
GTCGTTTTGCGAGACGCTCCTTCCCAAACTCATGTCCGGCGAAGTGAGGGTCAGATTATGACCGAACATAAACTGATCTTGTCACATGGCGGGTTTCGTAAATTACGCGGCTTTCAATGCGCCCAGAGTGTATATGACGGAACTGTTATTTTCTGTGATCGTTTTATCGACAAAAGATCAAGAACACACGATCAGATGGTTCAGGCTGCCCGCAGCGGAGTGCAAAATATTGCCGAGGGAAGCCTCGCTTCAGCCACATCAAAGAAAACCGAGCTGAAATTGACTGGAGTTGCCAGAGCCAGTCTCGGTGAATTGCTGCTCGATTTTGAGGATTTTCTGCGTCAGAAAAAGATGCGCCAGTGGAGCAAAAACGATCCGGAAGCTTTGGAAGTCAGGGGGAAGTTTAGGTCGGACGGGTCGGACAAGTCTGACAAGTCCGACGGGTCAGACTCGTCAGACAATTATCATTTTTCGGAGCTGCCGGCAGAACGACTGGCAAATACGCTCATCTGCCTGATAAACCAGGCAAGCTATCTGCTATGGCAGCAGATGAAATTTCTGGAAAAAGAGTTTCTGAATACCGGCGGTTTTACAGAGCGCATGTATAAAACTCGAAAAAACCTGAGGAAATATTAATGCCCGCTTTCACCGAATCCGAAATCGAAAGCTTTTCTCTTGACGAACTCAAACAGCTTGGCTTTTACTATATTCCGGGGCCGGCCATTGCACCCGATGCTGAAATGACACAAGTGCTCAAGATAGATGAATCCGTGTCTCCATATGGCTGGTCTGCCGGTGCAATGCAAGTGGAAATGCCGGAAAAGCGGACAAGCTATGGCGATGTTGTTTTAATGTTTACGCTTAAACAGGCAATAAACCGCCTGAATCCTGCGTTGCCCGAAACTGCGCGGCAGGAGGCCCTTAAAGCGGCATTATCCGTATACTCCCCTCAGCTTATCGACGCGAATGAAGACTTTCATAAGATGCTTACCGAAGGCGTTCCGGTTACAGTGATGAAAGACGGCCAGGAACGCGGCGAGCGTGTCTGGCTGGTTGATTTCCGGAACCCGGAGAACAATCTTTTCTTTGCCATAAATCAGTTTACCGTTATCGAACGCAATCAGAACAAACGGCCCGATGTGATTCTCTGTGTAAACGGTCTCCCTCTTGTGGTTATGGAACTTAAGAATCCGGCAGATGAGCATGCCACTGTCCGCAAGGCTTATGATCAGATTCAGACCTATAAAACGGTCATTCCTTCGCTCTTTTTCTATAATGTTTTTTGTGTGATTTCGGACGGGCTGGAAGCAAAGGCTGGGACTATCTCATCTGCTTTCAGCAGGTTCCAGACATGGAAAGAACCGAGTCGGTTGGACAAGTCAGACAAGTCGGACCAGTCTGACAAAATCAGCCAGCTTGAAGTGCTGATCAGAGGCATGCTGAACCCGGCAACGCTGCTTGATTTGATCCGGAATTTCATTGTTTTTGAAAAAGATAAAAAGACAGACACCAAAACCGGACTTACGCAGATTGAGACGGTAAAAAAAATTGCGGCCTACCATCAGTATCATGCCGTAAATAAAGCGGTGGAAAGCACGCGTTTGGCTATAGCCGAAAAGGGGAACCGGAAGGCGGGTGTCATATGGCACACACAGGGCTCAGGGAAAAGTCTTTCCATGGTTTTCTATACGGGAAAACTTATACATAACCTGAATAACCCTACCATTGTTGTCATTACCGACCGGAACGATCTTGACCAGCAGCTATTTGATACCTTTGCCGCATCAGCAAGCCTGCTCGGTCAGCCTCCGGTGCAGGCGGAAACCCGCGAGCATTTGAAGACTCTGCTTAAGGTGGCATCCGGAGGGATCGTGTTTACGACCATTCAGAAGTTTTTTCCGGATACTTCGGCAGGCTTAGTTCCCGACCGCGCAGCCTACGACCGGTTATCCGAGCGCCGGAATATCATCGTTATCGCGGACGAAGCGCACCGCACACAATATGGATTTCAGGCAAAATTGATTGATACGAAGGATGATACCGGCAAGTCTAACGGAAAGCGCATTGCCTATGGCTTTGCCAAATATCTTCGGGATGCGGTTCCAAATGCAACCTTTATCGGCTTCACAGGCACGCCGGTAGAAAGCACCGACATAAACACGCCGGCGGTGTTCGGTGATTACATCGACATATACGATATTGCCCAGGCCGTGGAAGACGGAGCAACGGTAAAAATATACTATGAAAGCCGCCTTGCCAAAGTCAACCTGACTGAAGATGGCCGTAAACTGATAGAAGAATTTGACAGGGAGATGACTGATGACCCGGCTTCCGAAACCCTGAAAGCTAAAGTTAAATGGACTAAACTTGAAGCCATAGTCGGCCATCCTGAGCGTTTGAAGAATCTGGCGCGGGATATCATTGATCATTACGAAAAACGCGCAGAAGTTTTTGAAGGCAAGGCTATGATTGCCACCATGAGCCGCCGGATAGCCGTTGCTCTATATAGTGAAATCATCGCGTTAAGACCTGCCTGGCACAGTGAAAATCTGAAGGCCGGAGCTTTGAAAGTCGTCATGACCTCTTCTTCTTCCGACAAAATGGAATTTGATCCGGAAGACCCTGACAGTCTGGTGATTCCTGCATATCATCGGACGAACAAGGAAAATCGCCGATTGCTTTCCGACCGCATGAAAGATCCACAGGATGATTTGAAGCTGGTTATTGTGCGGGATATGTGGCTGACCGGCTTTGATGTT
>CAZOEH010000460.1:0-2752 GCA_964578785.1 uncultured Desulfonema sp.
CGATTTCCGAATTGGAAACCCGTATGTGTTCAAATATAGTTTCCGAATGGACACTATTTAAAAGCATCATATCGAAATTTCAAGCTGCCTGAGCATATCATCAGTATATTGAATAAGCCAGTTCCGTTGTTTTTCAGTGGCGTAGTCAATGCAGTTGCATTTGATCCGGTTTTTAGTACGAACAAGAAGCTCGCAGGAAATAAGCTCCGGTTTAAGGTCAATAACAAAAAAAAGAGGCAGGCATTCGGTATGAGCCGCCTGTTCGCCAGTCAATATCTCTTTATCAACAGGCAGCCAGTAAATACCGCCGATTTCCGAAGCGCCCAGGTTCTCATCAAGGTATAACTTGACCTTCTCATAGTCGTTGTATCTTAACTCGTCAATAATATATTGTTTCATCTTGAATTGCCTGGTTATGAAAAAATCAACAATAATAATTACTTAAAAAATCAGTTTTTGCCACTAAGGCACAAAGTCAGTTTCATAGGATCCGGTCAATATCATGGAGTCGTAAAAAGTCTAAATTCAGACGGCAAAGTAAAAAGTTCAAGTTCAAGGCGTCGCGAATCCCGCGTGATGAGGTGTAATTATCGTACACCGCAATCACAACGGGATGAAGCGCAACGAAGAAATCGGACTTTTTACGAAGCTGTCAATATTATCTATCCAGAATTTCCCTAATCTTCCTGCTTATCTCAAAAATTGTATACGGTTTCTGGATGAAGCCGTTGCAACCGCTGTCCAGAATCCTGCGGGCCTCGCCGTCAATGCTGTAGCCGCTTGCAAGAAGCACTTTCATGGAGGGGTTTATTTTTTTTATTTCAGCAAAAGTCTCGGAACCTCCCATTTCAGGCATGATCATATCAAGAAGTACAAGATCCGGCTTCTTCTGTTTATGATCCCCGGGAGTCGGCTTTTCAACCGCATTCTTCAGCATTTCTATCGCCTCCATCCCGCTGCCGGCGCAGATTACATCGTACCCGAGGGTTTTTAAAAGCTCGCATCCGATTTTACGGATGATACTTTCATCATCGACAAGCAGAATCGTTTCGACGCCTTTCAATGGAACAGCCGAATCGTCCTTTTCGGCATGCAAAACCTTTTTGTCGCTGCCGGATGCGGGAAAATAAATCTCAAAGGTCGTGCCCTTGTTTATCTCGCTTGCAACATCTATAAAACCGTTATTTCCCCTGATGATTCCATATACGGAAGCAAGCCCGAGGCCAGTGCCTCTTCCCCTTTCCTTTGTAGAGAAAAAGGGTTCGAAGATTCTCCGGATTGTCTCATCATCCATACCTATTCCGGTGTCGGTCACCGTTATTTTGACGAATTTTTCCTGTTTTGACTCATTGGCCGGTATCCGGCTTTCGCTGAGAATTACATTTTCAGTTTCAATATACAGGGTGCCGCCGCCGGGCATCGCGTCCGATGCGTTCAGATATAAATTTAAAAGCACCCGGCCTATCTGGCCCCTGTCTATATCGGCAAGCCACAAATCTTTAACGTATTTTTCAATTATCTTTATTTCTTTTTTTGTACGGGCGAACATATTCAGGGTGTTTTTTATAACCTCGTTTAAATCGGATGTTTCGATAAAATAGTTTCCACCTCTTGCAAATTCGAGTATACGCCTTGTGAGATCGGCTCCTGTTTTAACCAGGGCCGTTATATTCTCCAGTTTTTCATAATTCGGATGATTTTTATCTGTAGCAAGCTGTACGAGCGTCGCATTCCCCTGAAGAGCCATGAGCAGATTGTTAAAATCATGCGCCACGCCTCCGGCAAGCGTGCCGATGGATTCGAGCTTCCGGGCCTGTGTGAGCTGCTCCTCAAGCCGGTGCTTTTCCTGCTCCGACTTCATGCGTTCGGTAATATCGCGGGAAATCCCCCGGAATCCGGAAGGCCTGCCTTCATGATCCCTCATGAGATAAACCGACAGATCAAAAAAACCGGCACCCCCGTCTTTTCTAACAAGCTCACAGCCGGCCTCAGTTCTCGGTTCGCCGGTCAGAAATACGCCGTTAAAAAGATTGTAAAGCCTTTCCGCCGTCTCCGGAGTAAAAAAACCTCTGTAATTCAATCCCAGAAGCTCATTCTGGTAGGAATCCACCATTATGCACAATCCGTTGTTGGAGAAAGTCATATTCCCGTTCAGATCGACCTCGAAATAGCCTTCTTCCATTGTTTCGAGAATGCTCCTGTATTTCTCTTCGCTTTTACGCAAAGCCTCTTCAGCTGTCTTGCGAACGGTAATATCCAGAAAGGCGCCGGTTATAAATTCAACCTTTCCTTTATCATCGCAGAAAATCTGAGCGCCGTCCTCGATCCATATTATCCTTCCGTCACTTGTTTTAATCCTGAACTGCCTGATATACGATTTATCTCCCGCAAGCGCTTTTCTGAAAGGATCTTTAACATGATCAATGTCTTCTTTTACTATAAGATCATACCAGTTCAGGCGGCCTGATAAAAATTCCTCTTTTCCATAACCGGTCAGGGCTTCTATCTTATCGTCAAAAAATTCTACTGATCCGTCCATATATGCCTTGTAAACAATGTTGGGCAGGTTATTCACAAGAATCCGGTATTTCTTCTCGCTTTCCCTCAGGGCTTTTTCGGATCGCTTTATATCGGAGATATCGGCGGCAACGCATACAAAACCGCCGGCGGCTCCATTCGCTCCCGGAAGCCTGTTGACCGGAAAAATATTCCTGGTTTTATCCATTAGACGCATCCTTTTTCACCGGATTTT
>CAZOEH010000461.1:0-446 GCA_964578785.1 uncultured Desulfonema sp.
ATCGAAGCGGATTCCCAGAAACCCGAGATCTCCCATTTTCTTGAACAGATCATGAAGCGGGATGAGCCCCTTTTCTTCCCATTCATCCACAAAGGGATTGATTTCCTTGTTTACAAAATCTCTTACCGCACTTCGAACCATTAAGGCTTCTTTATTGAAATACAGGTCTTTGGCCATTTACACCTTCCTTTCCACTGTTTATAATGAACTCATAAAAAGTCATATGCGAACGGAATTCTGGCGGATGATTTAGCGAAGTAATTTAATAATCCCCAAAAAGCTCATTAAGTGAGCATATTTCTACTTTCTACGATACCATCATTCTTAAATACTATTGATCTATCCCCAGAATTGCCCGTGCCTCTGCGGCCGATGCCACTTCCCGGCCCATTTCGCGGACGATTTTTACCAGGGCATCAACGAGTTGTCTGTTGTCAGTCGCCTTT
>CAZOEH010000461.1:456-2746 GCA_964578785.1 uncultured Desulfonema sp.
CCTCAAGGCCGGTTCGGACATTCCCGCCGAGTTCGATACATTTTCGGTGAAGATCCCAGATTTTTTCACGGCCTGGTCCGGTAGCAATGACTTGCCAATGAGCATTAGAGGGAAGTTCATCCTTCAGAATGGGTAACAGATCACCTCTTGCCGGCATTCCTGAATCCACGCCCATGACAAACGAAAGATGAGGATCACCTTTAAACATGCCACAGGCCTGGTACATGCCAACACTGCGTACAATTCCTGTATCGAAGCATTCAAATTCAGGGATAATATGATTGGCTGTCATAACATCCAGAAACGCCTTGATCTTTTCAACAGGGTTGTCGAAAAGGAGTGGTGGCCAGGCCCAGACACCGTCCTGGCGGATCTTCAGATAATTCAGCGAACCGGCGTTGCAGGCCGCCATATCAGGCTTGAATGTCTTAAGGCAGGTAAGCGGCCCCGATATATCGGCGCCTACAGTACCGGTGCTCATGTTTATTATCATTCCGGGAACCCGTCCTTTAATCGCGGCCAGGATACCACCGACCTCCTTCAGTTCCCAGGTGGGCCATGCGCCCGCTCCCGGCTGTTGTGACCTGAAGTGGGCATGCACGATCGTGGCGCCTGCATCGAAAGCCTGCTGAGCTGCCGCGGCCATCTGTTCCGGAGTCACAGGCACGTTGAACCGTCCCGGATCAGTTAAAACTCCTGTGATAGCGCAGGTGACAACAACCTTATCCTGATTGGCCATGTATCTTCTCCTTCCCTGTTGTGTGAAATATGATAGTGAATAAACGTTTTGTAACTATTCAGGAGCAATGAGCCACACCGCTTTTTCTCCCCGCATTATTATTTTCCCGTAAAGACCGGTTCCCGTTTTTCGAGAAAAGCCATAATTCCCTCACGGGCATCCTGAGTCGCGACCACCTCCGACAGTTTTCCCGCCAGAAGATCAAGAGCCTGCTCAAAGGGCATGTCTGCCACGGCATAGAAGGCCTCCTTGCCGATCTTCATGCCTATGGGACTTTTTTTCACAAGTACCTTCAGCACCTTTTCCGCTTCCGCATCCAGATCATTCGGATCAACCATGCGCGTTATCATTCCCATTTCCAGTGCCTGCCCGGCGCTCAGTTTTTCTCCCAGCAGCACCATTTCCATGGCTTTTTTTCTTAAAACATTCCGGAAAATCAACGCGCCGATCATCATGGGAAAAAGACCGACGTTTACTTCCGGCGTGCCGAAAGTCGCTTTGCTGCTGGCAATTACAATATCGCATGCCAGCATAAAACCTGTGCCTCCGGCGACACATGAACCGTTAACCTTTGCCACGGTGGGCTTGGGAAAGCCGGACAGTTTTTTTAACAGCTTCGCATACTTCCTGAAAGCCGCCACTCCGTCGCTTTCGCCAATGCCGGCTCCCAGATCGGCTCCGGCGCAAAAGGTCCGGTTGCCAGCGCCTGTTACGCAAACCGCGCGAACCGCATCATTTTTTACGGCCTCATCCAGATGATCGAGAAACAGGTCAAGCGCCTCCATGCTGATGGCATTACGCTGATTTTCACGATTGATGGTAAAACAGGCAACACCATCTTTTACCTGGTAGAGCAAATCGGGGTCATTCATTATCAGTTATCTCCTTTATCTTCTTTATTCCTTCAGCCTGTCAGGCTGAAGTTTGTTCATCTTTCTCTATATCTACCAGTATCTGTCCCGGGGCAACCTTGTCATTGACGGCTGCATTGATCCTGATCACCGTGCCGTCAAATGGAGCACACAAAGTGGTTTCCATTTTCATGGCACTCACCACCATCACAGCCTGACCCTTTTTCACCCGGTCACCCATGTTTACCGGTATTGCCACAACAACGGCCGGCGTTGGCGGCGTAATCTTATCCGGAATGTTTAGCCGCCCCTTTTTGACTGCCCGTGCAAGACATTCATTATTCTGGACAATATAGGACCGGCCGTTGATAATTATGTTTTTGCCGTCAGGGCCATCAGCCACAAAGGCGTTGACATTGCCTGCCCGAATGCCGTCTCCCACCCTCATATGTATACAGAAATCTGAAACAACCGCATAATCGACATTATAATTATTACCACCCAGAATTATGTCGAGTTTCTGCTCTTCGCTGATTTTGACTTCAACAGGAAAATCCGTCTGTGCGACCCTGAGTCTGTACTCCATTTTTCCGCCTCCTTCTTTGACGGTATCGCAAAAAGTCGAAATATGCTCACTTAATGAGTTTTTTGGGGATTTTTAACGCTCAGTTCTTTTAAAATACATTTCCCAAAAATCTCA
>CAZOEH010000462.1:0-2733 GCA_964578785.1 uncultured Desulfonema sp.
CACTGGTTTGTCAGCATGTGCTGAAATTCAATGGCCTGCTCGGGACATATGCGCCAGCAATTACCGCAGCGGGCGCAGCGGGCCATGTTGTGCAGGAGCGTCCTCTTGGTGTCCGAGTCTTTAACCTCAATCGCATTGGCCGGACAATTCTGTAAACAGGCCAGGCACCCTGTGCATTTGCTGTTTACCTTAAAATAGCTCATCTGGTATCTCCTCTAGTATCTCCTTACGATGCCGGCAGCCCTGCGAATCCGCGGATAAGGGACCCGGTCAGCATATGCGAAGGTCAGTGCTCCGGGTTCGCAAAAATTCACGCACTGCGGCCGGCCATTGCACAAATCGCATTTGAAAACAACTTCACGGGCCTTGTCAAATCCGATAGCCCCGAATGGACATGCTGCCAGGCACATTTGACATGACACACACCGGTCGTAATCGATCACAACCCTTCCCCAGTCATCCTGCCAGGATATGGCATCCTTTGGACATGCAGCCTTACAGGGCGCATCGGTGCAATGCTGGCATAAAACAGGCAGATAAATTCCATTCATATTCCATTCCAGTACATGGATCCGTGACCGGGCCGTATCGACTTCCCCTTCATGGTAAAGGGAACAGGCGATTTCACAGAGCCGGCAGCCGTTGCATTTTTGAGGATCAACAGCAAGGACTTTGGGGGTTGCCTGAATATCGCCGCTGTCGGAAATGAGAACAGACGGATCGCCTTTTTTTAATCGTAAAACCCTCTCTTCAGGAATCACGCGTCCGGAAGGGATCTCGTTATCAGATGGGATAATTTTTATTGTCATAACCGTAACCTGTTTAATCTCCGGATAGATACCTTTTAATACTAACCGCTGCAAAAACGGACAAGACGGTATCACAGTTAGCTTACATGGAAGAACAAATAAAAAAGTTCAGCATAATGAACCAATCTGCAAGATAAAATTTATATTAATAGAGGCGCCCTGTCAACCAGAAAAATGATCAGACACCCTTTTTATTGCATTAATATTAAATTTGGCATTGACATTTTATTTTTATATGCTAAAAATAAACCAATATGTCAAATATAAAAAATTCATGATAGTGAACATTTGCTCTAAATCTCACTAAAATATTCATGATCAATAAGAAGGAGATTGTCATGGCAAAAGACACAGATAAGCTTTCAGCGTCCGAAACGCTGCGTGAAACCAGAACTTTCGGCAAGGTCAGGTGCCACAACCCCAGTTGCATGGAGAGACTTGAGCCGTCACCGGGCGCCGATCACATCAAGTGCGCAACCTGCGGGATGGAATTCCGCATATTCTGGGTCAGACCCGATCTGCCTCGAATCCGGGGACCTGTCTGGGAAGTCAACCGGAAAATCGCGGCCGAGGCGCTGAAAAGAAAACTTGAAACACCGAACAGCAAATCAAAGGCAAAGGAGGGAGTGTAAGATGGCGTTGGACAGAAAAATTGCATATATCAACCTCTCCACGGGTAAAATCGAAACCAGCCCGATCCCCGTTGAAATCAGAAAAAAATTTCTAGGCGGCCGCGGGCTTGACGCGTATCTTCTTTATAATCACGCGCCGCAGGGATGCGACCCGCTCGGACCTGATAATCCGCTCATGATAAGCGGCGGAATGCTGACCGCGACCTGCGCATCAGCCACAGCCCGAACGCACATCATGGCCAAATCACCTCTTACCGGGTTGCTGGGCAGCGCCAACATGGGGGGATTTTTTGCCCCGGAGATGGCATGGGCGGGTTTTCATCATCTGGTTATAAAGGGCAAGGCCCAAAAACCTGTATATATATGGATTCACAACGGTAAGATAGAAATCCGCGACGCGGCCCATCTGTGGGGCAAATCGACCACTGAAACTCAATGGGCGATTCGCGAAGAACTCGGTGACGAGGATATCAAAAGCGCCGTTATTGGCCAGGCAGGCGAGAAACTGGTCCGTTATGCCAATGTTATGACCGGCATCAAGAACGCCGCTGGGCGTACAGGCATGGGTGCGGTAATGGGGTCAAAAAACCTTAAAGCCGTGGCTGTACGGGGCACCATGGACATCAGGATCGCCCATCCCGTCGATGCCCTGGAACATAACAAGCGGTTTATTGACGGCATTACCAGCGCTAAAGTCAACAGGACACAGGGTTCTCTCGGCACTCCTTTTATTTGGGGGGCCACAAATTCCTGGGGCGGGTTGCGTACCCGCAACTTTCAATACAACCAGATGGAGTATGCCGACGATATAGAACCTGAAAGACTCGATGAAATTGCCACCGAAACCATCGGCCCGCATCACATGACGGGGTGTTTCGGATGCCAGGTTCACTGCCGCGCCCAGTACAAAATTCCATCAGGCCCCTATGCCGGGAAATACGATGAGGGGCCGGAGTATACCTCGCAGGGTGCATTCGGAGCCGAGCCGGACTGCAGAAGCGCTGTAACGGTCTTGACGGGCAATCATCTTGTTAACCAGTACGGCGTCGACAACCTCGAAATCGGAAGCATGATAGCATGGGCCATGGAGCTTTTTGAACTGGGAATAATTACCAGCAAGGAGACCGACGGGCTTGATCTGCGATTCGGGAATGATGAAGCGCTGCTGGAAATGATCCATCGGATTTGTCTTCGCAAGGGCTGGCTGGGTGATGTCCTGGCCGAGGGAGGCATCCCTGCGTCCGAGAAAATCGGCAAGAATTCCTTTGACTATCTGATCCAGGGTAAAGGCA
>CAZOEH010000463.1:0-2725 GCA_964578785.1 uncultured Desulfonema sp.
TAACTCTTTTTGTCTCAGGAAAGGTTTGTCTGATATCCAGTTCGATTTCATATAAAGGGCTTTCGGCTCTATCATACAAAATAATGCTTTCCGGTTTGAATCTGCATATCTGCCTGCAAAGTTCGGAACCTATTGAGCCCCCTGCTCCGGTAACAAGGACTCTTTTTCCTTTTAAATAACTTCCGATCCGTTCGGAGTCCAGTTTAATTACTTCGCGGCCAAGCAAATCACTGTAAGCCACTTCTCTTATTGCATTTACAGTAACTTTTCCGTCTATAAGCTCGCTATATCCGGGAATTATTTTAAACGTAATCCCGCAATCCTTGCATATATCTATGATTTTACGGATCTCTTTTGAAGTAGCCGAAGGAATAGCTATCAGTACTTCATCGGCCCTTGATTTTCGGATTAACTTATTGATCTCTTCCGTATAACCAAGGACAGGAATGCCGTGGATTTTTCTACCCACTTTTTCAGAGTCATCATCAATGAAACCGACTACATTATGCCGTAATTTATAATTATTTATAATCTCCCGGCATATTTTCTCTCCGCATCCACCTGCGCCCACAATGAGTATTCTTTTACCCTCAGATTGTTTTCTGGTCAAAAACCCGATTAAATTACGAACGGCAATCAACCATGAACCGTCTCCGCTTAACTGCTCATAATAAAGTCGTATTGCAACACGATATCCCGTAATCAGAAGAATAGTGAAGCACCAGTCGATTATGAAAATAGAACGGGAAAAACCTTCAAACCTTGTCATAAATAGAATGAATAATATTATCAAAAAGCTTCCGATTGAAGAAGCTTTTATGATATTAAACAGATCCGCGATACTCGTATATCTCCACATACCCCGGTAGAGATCGAAAAAATAGAATGATACGATTTTGACAAGTAATATCAGGGGAAGAGCTTTATACAGCAAACCAAGATATTGTGAAGGAATGGAAAATTCGAAACGGACAAGATAGGCTCCGTATATCGAAGCGGTAATCAGGGCGGCGTCAATTCCGATAACTATTAACAATTTGCTGTATAGTGGTCTGAATTTCATCATATCAACCCGGTCAATTTCGCCCATATCAATCCAAGATATTCATGAACGGCAAATTCCATTTTCTCAATTCCGTCCGAATCCGGAAAATACATGAAAGGATTTATTGTTTCATTATTTTTAACCTTGTGGCCTGCAGGCGCCGGTATCGGATGCATTCCCTGTTTTTGAAAAAGTGCCATTGAGCGCGGCATATGATATGCGGAAGTTACCAGAATGAATTTATCCTTTCCGACAATATTTTTTATCAGTTCTGCCTGATCATCCGTATCCTGCCCGGCAGATTCTTCAACAATGAAGCTTCTATTAATGCCAAGTTGAACTGCTATATCCGCCATTGTTTTTGATTCGGGTTCAGGATCAAATGCTTTGCCTCCTGATAACAACATCCTGCTGTACGGTAAGCTCTTATGAATAACTACTCCCTCGATAATTCGTGTCAATGACTCTCCTGAAAGCCTGCTTAACGCCGGGAGATTTTTATCTGATGTATGCCCTCCGCCAAGAACTACGACCCATTTCGCATCAGATACCGGGCTGATTTCATTCAGAGGCGGATATTCATGCTCAAGGATCCCTATAGCTCTGTCCGGCACCGCATCATAGCTCATCAGCAGAAGAAAAACAACACCTGATGCGGTTAATAATTTGCCGGTCTTCTGCCGCCTTGTAAACAGAAGCATAAACATGCCTGAAACAAGCAGAATGATACAAACGGTCAGAGGTGATAGAAGCAGTCCAGTGATTTTCTTCAATAATAACATCAGTGCGTAATACCTTTGCTCGTTATAACATTATAGAAAGTCAATATAAGTATCTTGATATCAAAGAGGAATGATCTGTTATTCAGATAATGCAGGTCATAGTCAACCTTGACCGGAACCGGAAGCTCATCCCTCCCGTTAATCTGCGCCCATCCGGTTATTCCAGGAACAAGCGAGTGGATGCCTTTTGCCGTCCGTAACCCGACAAGATCATCCTGATTGAACAGGGCCGGTCTCGGCCCGACAAAACGCATGTCTCCTTTCAGCACGCTAAATATCTGAGGCAGCTCATCAAGACTTGTTTTTCTGAGCCACTTTCCCAAGGACGTTATATACAGGTCTGGATCAGCCAACAAATGGGTCGCTACAGGAGGTGTGTCAATTCTCATCGACCTGAATTTAGGCATTCTGAAAATGGAATTATTTTTCCCAACCCTCTCCGACCAGTAGAGGACAGGTCCTCTTGATGAAATCTTTATCAGAATTGAAATGACTATCATAGGGATCAATAAGATGATCAGAAGAAATACCGCAATTATCAAATCGAATAATCTATTCATATTCAGAAAATTGATTTCACGCAAAAGAGCAAAAAGGTATAATATCTTTAAAAGTCAATCCAGGTTTATTGATCACATGTTATATGTTTCACGATGTTTGGTGCAAGATCCGTAAAGTACGGCATAAGCATCTTTGAGTTATTGTATGAAACTCTTTCATTTGACAATATCGCTTCCCATTATTCGGGCAGCTTCGGGAGAGGAAAAAATATAAGAAATATTGTTTCTGCCCTTGATTTCCTTTATCTTTTTGAAATATTTAAACTGTGGGGCTTCTTTTTTTAATGATACCCTTAAGAACAGAAGATCAAATTTATTCGCCGCAGCAATTTCTTCCA
>CAZOEH010000464.1:0-2721 GCA_964578785.1 uncultured Desulfonema sp.
GATGCCTGAAATGGATCGTGTCGTTAAGCTTCTGTGCGCGGAAGGCATCCGCGGCACTGTCAAGGTCATCGTCGGCGGCGCCCCACTCAATGCAAAGTTCGCGGCGCAGATCGGTGCGGACGGCTATGGCGAGGACGCTTCGTCGGCGGTTGACCTGTGCCGGCAGTTGATGGGGTGAAAACAGACAGGTCGGTCGCGACGCCTGGAAGACAGGTCAGGACGATCCGGTTTCCCAGGCGCCCGCCGCTATAAAGATAAGGAAATGAAACGGATCAGTCTCTTTCGAAGCCTCTTCCATTAATTCGGTCGGTCCGCACCGAATGGTGCACGAAACGGTGCAGTCCCTGATCCTCCGGATTTTTACCAAACCTCCTCCTGGATCAACTTCTACTTGGGAAGGGATCACACGGCAAAAAGACCGGGGATCCCGGAGGTCAAAATGAAAGGAGAAAAGATATGCTGATTATTGCCGAGAGGATCAATGCATCGCGAAAAACTATTTCCCAGGCCATCGTGGCTGCCGACCGGGCCTTCATCCAGGCCGAGGCCAAGGCGCAGGCCGCTGCCGGCGCCCATTACATCGACGTCAACGCCGGAACTTTTGTCGGGGAAGAAGCAGAAAAGCTCAAATGGATCGTGGATGCGGTCCAGGAGGCGACGGACCTGCCCCTGTCCATCGACAGCCCGGACCCGGAGGTGATTCGGGCGAACCTGCCTCTGGTAAAAAAGACACCGATCATCAACTCCATCACCCTGGAGACCTCCCGGATCGAGGGGATATTGCCGCTGGTCGTTGCATACAAGACCAAGGTGATCGCCCTGTGCCAGGCGGAGCAGGAGATGGCCGAGACGACGGAAGACAAGAAAAGGCTTGCGGGGCTGTTGGTCGAGAAGTTGACCGCGGCGGGCGTTCCGCTCGACGACATCTACATCGATCCATTGGTCTATCCCCTCTCGACCAATCCGCAATCGGCTGCCGCCACCCTGGAAGCGATCCGCGGAATCATGAAAGAATTTCCCGGCGTCCATACCGTTTGCGGTCTGACGAACATCTCCTACGGTCTGCCTGCCAGGAAGTTGATCAACCGGGCTTTTCTGGCGGCGGCCATCACGATGGGGCTCGATTCGGCGATCATCGATCCGACGGACAAGCTCCTTTTCGCCATGCTCAAAGCCTCGACCATGGTTGTCGGCAAGGATGATTTCTGCATGGATTACATCTGCGCTTTCCGCGAGGGACGCGTTGAATAGAGGCCAGTGTTCATGACGATAGAGAGCTACAACCAACAGGGGCCGCCGGTTCTTATTACCTGCCGCGTCATGGAGCCGGAGTTAGTGAATTCTACTTCAAAGCGCACCACTTAAGGGGCGAATAGGGGACGTTCATCAATATATAAGTTGACAGCGGGAATGAAGGATGGTAGGTGGGGAATATGCCGAGAAAATCAAGGATAGATGCCGCAGGCGCAGTTCATCATGTGATCGCGCGGGGAATAAACAAAGCCGACATATTTTTAGACGATGCGGATTACAAAAGCTTTTTAAACAGGCTGGACTCCGTATTAACCAGGACAAAGACAGCCTGCTATGCATGGGCATTGATGTCGAATCATTTTCATCTGCTGCTCCGTACCGGGAGTACGCCGGTCTCTGATGTCATGCGCAGACTTCTTACCGGTTATGCCGTCAACTTCAACCGGAAGTACAAACGCTTCGGGCATCTTTTTCAGAACAGGTATAAATCGATTCTGTGTCAGGAAGATCTCTATTTAAAAGAACTGGTGCGCTACATTCATCTGAATCCGTTGCGTGCAGATATAGTTCCGGATTACAGGTCATTGGGCCGCTATTATTATTGCGGTCACGGGGTTATGCTGGGGCATTTTAAAAACGACTGGCAGGATACGGAATACGTACTGAACCTGTTTGGCGATAATACACGGTCAGGCAGGCGAGGTTATTCCGGATTTGTCCGGAAAGCTGTTGATCAAGGCAGGCGGCCAGAGCTTGCAGGAGGAGGTCTATTACGAAGCCAGGGAGGATGGACAGGCGTTAAGGCTCTCAGAAGAAGCGGAAATTATCAGAAAGGCGATGAGAGGATATTGGGAGACGGCGACTTTGTGATGTCTGTATTATCTAAAGCTAACGAGTCAATGATGCGCAAATATGATCTTAAAGCGAAAGGATATGATTTAAAGGATTTGCTTGAAAGAGTCGCGGATATTTCGGGGATAACATCCGATGAGATTATCCGTGCCGGAAGAAAACGCAATATATCCGCAGCAAGGGATCTTCTCTGCTACTGGGCTGTCGAATATCTGAATGTAAAGCAGCGGGAGCTGGCCGGATTATTGAACATAACTCAATCGGCTGTAAGCATGGCGGCAGAACGGGGCCGTATAATGGCAGAAGAATTAGAGTTGAATCTCGAAACGTAAACAACTTATATATTGATTCCTGAGAAGTAATTCACTTTTAAGCAGATTGCCGCAATATGGCCGTTTCGAATGGCCTGTAAATACCGCATAATAAATTTGCGTGAGCTGTCATTATTACAAAAAACAGAGTTACTTCTCACGAATCTATATTGATGAACGTCCCCTAAAAAGGAGTACCATGTACGAGCATTTAAGTGTCTGGCTGAACGGCAGTATGATTCCCTGGAATGAAGCGAAAGTGCCTATTCTTTCACACGGCTTCAGCAGGGGTTCTGCCATATTT
>CAZOEH010000465.1:0-1885 GCA_964578785.1 uncultured Desulfonema sp.
GTCCTTGATGCAATTACCTTGAATTCGTTTTCGTATCGGTTAAAATCAACATTTTTATTCAGATAGCCTTTAAGAAAAGCATCCGTGAAGTATCTGCATTCTTTTTCCAGAATAAGTTCTTCGGTGTAACAGGGTGTCTGGTATGTCCATGAAACATCGAAGCCCGAGCCGCCGTCGAGGGACATCTTTATAAGAAGATCAATTAAGGTTTTATACCATAAGATGATTTCACTTTGACTTTTTGCGCCCTGTATTACCGTTTGAAAATTCATAACTCCCAGGTCTTCCAGAAAAACCAGGCCGGAAAAGGAATCGTGGAGAATTATTTCAGGAACCGGCAGCCCTCTGCCGAGCAAATGGATGCCGATCGCAATGAAGGAGTCGGCCTCAGTCACGGAAAGCTCTTTTCTTATACCGTGATCGGCCAAAATCAGAGAATATTTTTCCGATGCAAGCCGGAACCATCTTCTGTCGGAGCCGTCTCCTTTAAGCCGGATCAAATTAATTTTATGTTCTTTGTAATCCGGGAAAGCAAGCCTGAAAGCCTCCGGGGCTGCTTCACCTATCGCCGTTTCAGTGTATTTTCCCGGCGTTCCCAGATCATTCCAGGAGTGCTTCTCAGGCATAAAGGCATGGAATTTTTCTCCGGCGGATATCATTTGCCTGTAGACTTCGATGCTGTTTGAGAATGTGTTTGCCGGAATGAAATCAAGAATAACAGGGTTGAGAATCTGAATGCCGGTGAAGGCAAGGCGTCTGATATTTTCCTGATTTGCGGAGGGAAGAGGATTGTCAGAGTGGTTCCCGAAACCGAGAATGGAACCGCCTTTATCCACCAGAACATTATTGAATTCCTCATAATCGGTTAGAACGAGAGTTGCAGTATGATCATGATCAAGATGGAACCGGTAAGCCTTACTCAGGTCAATATCGGTATAGATATCGCTGTTTATGACGATAAACGGGCTGTTGTCCCAGAAGGCGCCGGCATTTTTTATGGCGCCGCCGGTCCCGAGAATAACCGGCTCATAAAGAGTCTTGACCGGTATCGAATATTGACGTGAATTTAAAAAAGCATCAATTTTATCGTGAAGATGATGAGTGTTTATTATGATTGATTCGCATCCGGCCGCTTCCAGGTTCCTTATTATGATATCGAGCAGGGGACGGCCTGCGACCGGGAAAAGCGGCTTGGGTGTGTGATCCGTATACGGAGCAAGCCTTGTACCAAGGCCTGCAGCAAGAATCAGGGCTTTCATGTTTTACTGCTCTTTCGCGAAATAAATCAATTAGGACGCAGATTTTCGCCGATACCCGCAGATAATTAGTAACTACTCAGTTTGTTTAGGCTATAGGCTGAAGACTATCAGCCTATCAACAATCAAAAGGCCTACAGTCTATCCACCCGTGCTGTCACTAAAACTCTAAAATCTGCGTTCATCAGCGTCCCCAAAGGAAATTTCTGTACAATCAAGTTATTGCAGGAAGCTAAGGTATTTTTGAACGGCATCCCGGTAGAATGTTATTTTGTCAGTGTCTTCAGATCCCTTGATTCCTTTGTTTGTAAAAAAATCGAGCGCGTTTGTATAGTTTACTTTTGAGAGCGCTTCATTCAGCTCAATTTCATTTATTTTATACATGCGGTTTCCAAGAGCATGAATTTTTTTGATCCGTTCTTTGGCATCAACGCCTGCCTGGGGTGTATCCTTTAGAAAGCTGAGTACTACAAGATATGATTCAAAATACGATTTTAAAAACTTTGAAAATAGTTTCAGCGACTTTAACCCGCCCGCAGTAACATTATAGGTGTCGGGCAGGTTTTCATGAGGAACTATGACAGAATCGTCGATAAACGCTGTTATGCTTTTACGGACAAAATATTCCG
>CAZOEH010000465.1:1917-2717 GCA_964578785.1 uncultured Desulfonema sp.
CATATCCGGGATGAAGATCGGAAGCCTGGAAAAGAAAAGATTCAATTTTTAGAATCTCAAGAGCGGTCATAGCCGCCGGTATGAAGAATGATACGCAGTTGTTCTTGTAATATTCCATGGCAGGGCGTTTGCTGACAACGGCCGAGAATTCCGGGCCATTAATATGGCCGGTTTTTCCCTTATGTACCGGTTCGATGAATTTTCGCTGTATATATGAATCAAAAACCTTTTCTATTGCATGCTTATAATCCGATATTAGGGTATCGGAAAGTTTAGCTCCCTGTGAAGAGAGGTGTTTCATATATGTTTCGACGTGTGAGAGAATGTGCTCAAATGAGAACCTTTTTTTTGTGCAGTTTAATATAGCGCATGCGGTAAGGGAAAATGGTGTAACGACCGAAACATCATTGATGGCATTTATTATTCTGTATCCAAGATTACGGCAAAGGGCGTTCTGTTCTTTCGATGTCATGCTTTTAATCTGAATATCCTTATCGGCGAAGAGCTCATTTAACGAGATCGGATCATTAAACTGAATATAAATTTTTCCGTATTGTTTCTTGAGGAATTTTCTTGCCTTGATAACCTGGGAGAAGCTTTCAGGCTCTTTCTGCCCCCCTTCAAGTTCATTAAGATATGAGCTTTCTTCGATAACCCTGTCGTATCCTATGAAAATGGGAGCTATTATCATATCTTTGCAGGCCCCCTTTTTATATGCGTCAAGAAGAATTGAAAGGAATCCGAGCTTGGGCAGTATAAGCTTTCCGGTTCTGCTCCTCCCGCCCTCAATGAAAAATTCT
>CAZOEH010000466.1:0-2712 GCA_964578785.1 uncultured Desulfonema sp.
CAGTTGATATCCTTCTGCCCGTGACAGACGAGGCAGTTTATGGATTCCATCGATTGATTCCATCCGGGATGACATGATACGCAACCCTTATCCTGCATCTTGTTGGAAGAGAGGCAGAAATTGTTAACCGAATAACCGGCCTTACCTCTTATACCGTCGTCCGCTTTCCATGTCCAGTGGATGGTCTGATGAAACTGGGATTCCGCTTCCGTATGGCAGGACTGGCAAGCTTTGGTTATTTCAGGGCCGGATTTGAAAGGTTTATTAAGAGCAGGCAGGCGGGAATGATCAACCGTGATTCCGGGCCTCTTGGCTTTCGTCGCCTGCCGCGCCATCTCGCGACCGGGCGCCTGAGATGATTCATCTGCGGCTGCTGCAGCACCGTGGAAAAGAAAGATACCGATAACCATCATGATCAGAAACCGCATGATATTCTTCCGTTTTATGATTCTCATACCAGGCTCCATCTTTATTTATTTATGTCCGGGCTGACACACCCGGTCATAAAATCAGTGTATCTTGACATATATACTGTCAGCATCATTTAGGTTTGGCAATTTCAAAGGAGCCGTCTTTCTTAAAGGTCATACCGGCTTCCACGTAATAAACACTTTTCATCTCCGGACGCAAATCCTGCACCATGTAGAAGGACTCTCCGGATCTTGCTCCGGTTCCGCATACGAATACTATGGGCTTATCGGACGGAAGTTCGGCAATCCTCTTTTTAAGCTGATCAACAGGAATATTAACAGCCGTTTTCAGACTGCCTTTAGCAAATTCATCCGCGTCACGAACATCAGCCAGAAAAATGCTCTCCGGATTCTCTTTCATAATTTTTTCAAATTCCGGGATGTCCATGCTTCCTTCCTCTTTTCCGCTTTTAAGTTTTGAGGCGGTCTTCTTTGCGCCACCGGTTACGGCATCACCGAATTTTGCAACCCATTCGGAATATCCGCCCGAATGAACCTTTACATTTGTAAATCCCAGCGCGATGGCTCTTTGCGCGGACTTATGGCTCAGTTTGCACTGAGGCCCTTCACAATAGAAGATAAGCAGCTTGTTTTTATCCTGAGGTAACTGGCTGGTCATCTGTTCGAATTCCGAGTCAGAAATACTTACTGCGCCCGGAATATATCCCTTGTCAAATTTAGCCCTCTTCGGCCTGGAATCCACAAGGAGCATGTCTGTTCCGCCATCAATCTGCTTTTTCACGAATTCGGCCGATACCGACGCATAGTGCCCCGGCTCTTTCATCCAGCCCGGAAAACCTTCGGCATAAACCTTTACATTGGTGTAACCGAGCTTTACCGCTTTCTTCGCGCTGTTATGGCTCAGCTTGCACTCAACGCCTTCGCAATAATAGATCAAAAGCGTTTCCTTGTTTTGAGGAAGTTTTCCTATATTTTCATCAAACTCCATATCGGAAATACTTACTGCCATCGGAATATGGCCGGAATCGTATTTGGCTCTTTTGGGCCTTGCATCTATCAGCATTATGTTTTCCGCCATCGGCACCTGGACATGCTGTTTTACAAACGCGATGTCTACAAGGTCGTTAAAAAACCAGTCCGGTTTTGCTGTGTTTTCCACTGCTTCAGAAAGCCCTGTCCCCGAAATCAGGGTAATAACCATAAATATGGCTGCTAAAAATTGTTTTGAATGTTTTATCTTCATATCTTTTCTCCCTTCAGATCTTCTGAGATCTTTTTTAGTTGAGATACTTTGGAGTTTCCAATTCGGAAATCGGCAATTTTGGGCAAGCTCAAGGAAATCAAGGGATTGCGCGGAGACATACGCATAGTATGTCGCACAAGAAATCCCGAAGATTAACGCCGAGATCGCTCAAAAGGGCCATTTCCGGATGGAAACTAATTACATTTTGCCGGAGTTGCCGAATCAGAAGCATGGTCATGCAAATAGGAGTATATGTCTCTCAGTTGTTCATCGCTGAGCTTGCTCCATTCTTCCGAGCAACCGAATTCCGCAAATTTTTTATCTTTAAATATTTTGGTCCATTCGGCCTGTGAATGAGCATCAGGGTTCAATTTCGGTTTGGCTGTTTCGACTGCTCCGCGTTTTAAACAGGACTCATAAACCTTTCGATATGTGTATTTACCTTTTCTTTTATTTCCGTTTTCCGCCGCCGGAGATAAACCTGCAAAACTTATACTGACTATAAAAGTCAGCAATACCAAAAGCGTTTTCTTGAACATAATTACCTTCCTTTCTTAAAATGATTAAATTTTTATATTAAAATTGATAAACTTTTAAAAAGTCTAAATTTTCTTTGCTATGTCATTCCCGCGAAAGCGGGGCATGTAATGAAGCACCAGCGCTATCCAGTCTTTTACTATGGTTCTGGACTCTCGTTTTCACGGGAGTGACGGGGTTTTGGACTTTTTACGAAGCCGTCAAAATTGTTACCGTAAATTTCTGACTTCTTTTTATGCCTGAATTACAGCAAAGGTTATGCCAAATATTGGTTTAGAAAATAACAAGATGATATCATTAATAAATATTTTATAGATGAGATTCTTTAACGGTTATATCGGCCGGACATGTTAATCTTAAGCAGCACAGGTTAACAGGTAAGAGGGGGAACGGTGTACCGGAATACATTTGAATGACCGCTTACGGGTCCGTCAAAATTGATTCTTAGAAAACTGTACAACTCATATTCTTAAGATATGTTTGTTTAATATAATATCTTAC
>CAZOEH010000467.1:0-2208 GCA_964578785.1 uncultured Desulfonema sp.
AGCGGCTGTGAGCATGGCGGCAGGACGAGGCCGTATACTGGCAGAAGAGTTGGAGTTGAATCTTGAAACATGAACAACTTATATATTGATGAACGTTAAATACTCCCAGGGATGTTCGTGCAGATCTACTCAGATCGTAATGAATTCCAAAGCAGATCGACCAGATTGTTTTTAGGGTTGTCGACCCTGGCGATAATACCTCCTTCGCGTATTAATGGTGGAAGACCGAATGGAACACATTTCAATATATTGCGATGCCTTTTGGTTAAGAAACGCTCTTGTACAATACCAACGCCAAGATTGTTTTTCACCATAATCAATATACTCTCATAATCATCCAGTTCCATTACTGTTTTTACCTTAATGCCGCGCTTTTTTATTTCACGATCCATCACAGTTTGGGTTAGCAGGTGTGGCTTAAAACGTATGTATGGTCCACGCTCTAGTAGGGCTTCATCTGTATTGCTAGGATAGTGATTTGGTGCAATGACATAGTATTTTTCTGACGAATATGGTAACCATAAGAGCCCTTTTGAAAGTTCCAACGGCCCAACTCCCAGCGCCGCGTCGAGTTTTCCATCTGCAACCTCCATGGAAAGCAAGTTTGAAACTCCTTGGGTATAAATGAGTTGGATCGTTACGTTTGGATGAATTTTCCTTATAGATAAAAGTGCGCCGGCAAGGGCGTCTGTTATGGCGCTCCGGACGTAACCCAATACAATACTGCCGGTAACCTCACTTTCATGTTGGCGTGCTTTGAAATCATCTAAAATTTTTAGCATATTTCTTGCTATGATAATTAGTTCAGCCCCTTCCTTTGTTACGCTGATAGGCCTGGTGGTTCTGTCGATAAGCTTGCAATCTAACTCTTCCTCAAGGTCCTTTATTTGTTGACTTACAGCGGACTGAGTCAGGTTTACTGATTTAGAAGCCGCTGTTATGCTGTTGAGATGTGCAGCAGCAATGAAGGATTTCAGTTTTTGAAGGTCCATGATTTTGTATCCTATCTTCATATAAAAATACATTGTATTTTAGTTCATTTTTGGTGCGAATTTGATCGTGAAATAATCCGCTGTTCATGATGGTATATTAAAAATATTAATAATGTAAATAAGAATAATTCGTTTTACTTTTGTTATGCTGCAATGATATTGAATTTCTCAAACTGTTTCCAACAAATAAGTCACTCTATGATCGACAGTGACAAACAAAAAAGGAGGCAATGATAATGAAGAAAACAGCATTTTTTACTTTGGCTCTCTTGGTATTCAGTCTTTTTTTGATCGGTGAGGTCTGCTCTCAGACACGCCTCGTCGTCAAGTCGGCGAGAGCAGGAACTTCCTACTATGCCCTGGCCATTGGAATGGCAAAGGCCATTAATACCGTTCCTGGAATCGAAGCATCTGTCGAGGAAAGCCTCGGTTCCGTGGCCAATGTTAAGGAGGCGAAGACGCGGAACCATTTCATCTTCACCTCCACTTCGGATCTCATCGCACAGGCTTTCAAAAAAGCAAAACCTTTTGAAGAGGGCGGATACGAAAGGATCCGTACTCTGTGGGCCATCCCCGGGGTTACCATCCACTGGGTCGTGAGGGAGGATAGCGGAGTCAAAACCGTCCGGGATCTCGCAGGCAAAAGATTTATTCCGGGAGGAATCGGAACATCTACCGAACGATTGACCAAACTCATCTTAAAGACCTATGGCCTCGAAGGGAAAGTAGATCTTCCTGCCGTCGATTTAAAGGAAGGTGTCGATGCGGTGGTCAATCGCAGAGCCGTTGGCTTCACCACCGGCAGTCCATTTCCCACGCCAATGGTGATGGAGATCAGGGCAACCACTCCTGTCCGGCTCCTTGAAATGGGAGAGGAAGAATTTAAGAAGCTCGTCGAAGTCGATCCCACCTATTCACTTACCACTATCCCGGCCGGAACCTACAAGGGAATAGATAATGATGTGAGGACCGTGGCCTCTCCAGTTCTCGCCTATACCACAGACGACCTTCCCGAGGATATTGCATATAAAGTGACAAAGGCTTTCTGGGAAAACAGAAAGATTCTAGCCGAGGCTCACCCCATCGGTAAAACCCTTGATCTCAAAGGGATTAAATATGGTGTGGCGAAGATTCATCCGGGAGCGCTCAAGTATTATAGCGAGGTTGGTATCGATATCCCGCCTTCCATGAAATAATGAAATATCTGAGGGACAGG
>CAZOEH010000467.1:2218-2709 GCA_964578785.1 uncultured Desulfonema sp.
TCAAGGTTCAGGATAAATTTTAATGGAAAAAATCAATAAGATTATCGCCACTGCTACTTTGTTCTTTTCCATCCTTCTGGTGCTCTTTTCCCTGCTTCTTCCCGTTTATGCCTTCATTCCGAATCTGATTGAGAGGTCGGTCCATTTGGGACTCGCCATACCGATCGTCTTTTTGGCGGGGAAGGGATTAAAGAAGAAACGGACCCTCGCAGTAGACCTTCTTTTGACAGCCATTGGGCTGTTTCTCTGCATTTATATCATGGTCGACTTCGAAGGAGTGCTCAATCAGTTCGGAATCGTCAAAAATTCCTATCAAGTTCTTATGGGACTGGCAATGGTGCTGATCGTGCTGGAATGTGCGCGCAGGATGATAAAACCCGTGCTTCCGGCAATCACCCTTCTCTTCCTCCTCTATGCACTTTATGGCCATTACATTCCCGGCTATTTCGGCCATGTAAAGTACGACCTCTCTCAGGTCTCGGGGATGCTCT
>CAZOEH010000468.1:0-2709 GCA_964578785.1 uncultured Desulfonema sp.
GGGTGTTGTAATATCCATATGCCTTATCTGGGCACTGATCGTGGATCCGGTTGTAAAAAGGATTATTGAAAAGACCGGCACTAAGATTGCAGGCGCCAAAGTCGAGCTTAAAAAGGCGGATCTCTCGCTCTTTCCTGTAGGACTGACTCTTTTCGGTTTGCAGGTTACCGACCCCGATGAGCCGATGAAAAATGCGGTTGAAATAGGCCGTATTGCAGGAACCGTCGACAGCCTTCAGTTGATGCGGAGAAAAATTATCGTGAATGAGATGAGCGTTGAAGAAGTCCGCTTCGGAACGCAGCGCATAAGATCAGGCGCCATATCAAAAAAGACTGAAAAAGACGGGAAAGAGAAAAAAAAGAGTTCTATCCCCGGTCTTTCCATGGCGAAGATGCCCGATATTCAGGAAATTCTCGCGAAGGAAAACCTTCAAACCTTTCAGCTGATTCAATCCGTCAGGGCGGATATCGAGAGTAAAAAGGAGTTGTGGAGTAAAAATATCGCAGGGCTTCCCGGGAAGGAAAAAATAGACGGATACCGGAAGCGGATCGAAGCGCTGAAAGGCGCAAAAGGTTCGAAGGATATCGGAGGCATCCTAAGTTCTGCGGGAGATGCTCAGACTCTATACAGGGATATACAGGCGGACCTCGATTTGCTTCAGAAATCACAGAAGGAACTGAATACAGCGCTTGCGAATTATAAAGATCAGATCGCTAAAATAGAGAAAGCGCCTCAGGAGGATATGCGCCGGCTGTCTGAAAAATACGGATTTTCAGCGCAAGGCCTTGCGAACATGAGCCGTTTTTTTATAGAGCCCGGGATAACAGCCTGGGTCGACAGGGGGTTGTACTGGAAGGGAAGGCTTGAGCCTTTTGTTATGAGAGCCGGCGAGAAAAAAGGAAACGCCGAAGTGGTCAAACCGCTCAGGGCCAAGGGAAGCGATGTGCGTTTTGAGGAAAAAGAACCTTTACCAGACTTTCTTATCCGTGTTGCCAGAGTATCCGTGCAGCTTCCTATGGGAGATTTTTCCGGGGCGGTAAAAAACATCACACCTGATCAGAATATTCTCGGTCAGCCTCTTATGTTCGCATTTTCAGGAGAAAAACTCTCGGGCGTCAGGTCTGTAAGATTTGATGGAGCAGTAAACCGTGTTTCTCCCGGCTCACCGAAAGACAGCATCAATCTTCGGCTCGACGATTATAAAATAAAGGCAAAGAGCATTTCACAGGATTCATCTCTCCCGCTCACGCTGGAAAAAGGAGATGCGGATCTGGACCTTAAGGCAGTGCTTGCAAAAGGTTTTATTGATGCTACCGTGGCGGCAAACCTGCAGGGTGTCCGTATTTCGGCAGGAGGAACCGACGCTAAATCAGGTATCGGCAGGGCGGTCGCTTCGGCTCTCTCGGGAGTGTCGTCAGTAGGGGTCAATGCCAGAATCACAGGGCCGACGGATAATTATCAGATGCAGATTTCATCCAACCTTGACGACATACTCAAAAATGCCGCCGGCTCAATATTAAAGGATCAGGTTGCCCAGTTTGAAAATAAGCTGCGTGCGGCCATATCCGACAAGGTCAGCGGTCCGCTTCAGGAAACAAAGGGAAGTCTCGGCGGATTTGAGAGCCTTGGCGCTGAGGTCGAAAACCGGATATCACAGTTGACCGGGATACAGGGCGCAGGAGTTCAGAAACAGTCTCCGTTTGGGGGTTTCCAGCTTCCGTTTAAGCTGCCCTGACAATGTGGTAACCGGAGCCGGGTCATGGATCGGGTCGGCTTCCGCAAGATAAATTATTTTCTCCGGTAGCTGTCACTATTAAGAAATGTGTTGAATTAATTAAGTTTAAAATGATATGGAATAAAGCTCTGAACAGTGGATAGTCGATAGTGAAAAGAAATAAGGCGTTAGGTAGATGGGCTGAAGGCTTAAGTTACTGACAGTCTTCAGTCTAAAAACCTTCAGACTATTAGACCATAAACTATAAACCTGAGACCTTAGAAACGCATGACGTTTCGAATAACCGGATTTCTTATATGGAATTGAAGGAAAAACAGCAGGCCATTCTCCGGAAGCTTCCGGGAATTGACCATATCCTTGAACTGGCAAAGAAAGACCCTGAGCTTGAGAATGCTCCGAAGGCGGTTCTTCTTCAGGCTGCAAGAAAGGTCGTTGAAGGCCTGAGGGCCGGCATACTCAGGGGGGATCAGCCTCCTGACGAAAAGGATATGTCCGATATTCCCGTTCTTGATAAAACAAGAGAAGCGGTCGGCAGAGCCATGAAGCTCAATCTGAAACGTGTAGTAAACGCAACCGGTGTTGTTGTTCATACGAACCTTGGCCGGTCTCTTCTCGCGGAAGAAGCCGCCGTGAACCTGCTCGCAATTGCGACCGGATATTCGAATCTCGAGTTCGATCTGGTTAAAGGGGAGCGGGGTTCAAGATACAGCTGTGTCGAGGAGATTCTGTGTGAAATAAGCGGCGCCGAAGCGGCAATGGTGGTAAATAATAATGCGGCGGCGGTTTTGCTGTGCCTCGAAACAATTGCAGGAAACAGAAAGGTCATAGTTTCAAGAGGCGAGCTTGTCGAGATAGGCGGGTCATTCAGAATACCGGATGTTATGGCAAAAAGCGGGGCGGGATTGAAGGAGGTCGGAACCACAAACCGGACTCATCTCAAAGATTACATCGCCGCGATTGAAAACGATACTGCC
>CAZOEH010000469.1:0-2709 GCA_964578785.1 uncultured Desulfonema sp.
CGTTTTTTAGGCATCTGTCTTTCTCCTGCTTCTTAGCTTTTATCCGGAAATATCCCTCTTGTTACTTTGTTTCCGAATTGACTCAATTTATCTATAGTTTCATAAACAGTATAAATCGTGCGGCAAAGTAAAAAGCACATTATGCAAGGCGTCGCAAATCTTGAGGAATGAAGCGTACATGTTAGTACGCTGCAATGACGAAAGATGAGCGCAACACAGCAGAATGACTTTTTACGAAGCCGCGAGCACCCAGACACAGTGCGACTGCCCGCAAAGGCCGTTTACGCCGTGTGCAATCCCTTTTTTCGCGTCCGCAACCTGATATCCGCCGGCCTCTCCTCTTAACTGCTTCACAATTTCAGCTATGCGGATAAGGCCTCCGGCTATTACGGGATGACCGCTCAACAAACCTCCGGATGGATTTACAGGCAGCCTTCCCTTTATCCCGTAATATCCCTTCTCAAGATTTATTCCGGCCTTTCTTTCTTCGCAAAGCCCCATGGCCTCAAGCCACATCAGCTCCTGGTATGTGAAGGCGTCATAGACCTCTGCCACATCGATTTCTGAACCCGGGTCCGCAATCCCGGCCATCGAAAAAGCATTCTTTGCCGCCTTTGTTAGCGCTGCGGCTTTTGATATCTCGCGGTCTCCGATAAAATATGAATCCGCGCAGAAAGCGACACCCTTTATCCATACCGGAACACCGCCGTACTGTGAAGCCCTTTTCTCGTTTGCAATAATTACAGCGCAGCAACCGTCCGATACGGGAGAACAATCGAGCTTATGCAGAGGGTCCGATATCATTTCCGATTCAAGAACATCCTGAACCGTGATATCCATCGGAAGTTGTGAAAGAGGGTTATACTTCGCATTACCGTGATTTTTAACCGATACCATCGCCATCTGCTCTGGCGTTGTGCCGGTGCGGTGCATGTACGCTTTGGCCTGCAGCGCGCAGGCCGAAACCATGTCCATCCCGAGAGCCCTGTCATATATGGGATCGAAAGCCGCATTTGTAATAAGGCTTGAAATGCTTTCAGAACCCTTGCTGTGGGCGGTTACGAGAGTTGTTCCGTATGATCCGGATAGCACCCTCGCAAGCCCGTAAAACGCGCCGAATGTCCCGTCCCCTTCAACGCAGGAAACATTCTTGCGGCGCGCTCCGCTTGCATCACCGACAGCCATGCAGGATATTGTTCTTCCGTCCCAGAAATCATTCGAGGTTGTTATTACATTATCGATATCGTCTATCGTCATATTCGCATCGGAAAGGGCCATGTTGACCGCTTCCCATACCATGTCGGCAAATGTCTCTTTAATCTTGTTTGCCTCGATCCTGGTAATTCCAATGCCTATAACAGCCGCTCTGTCCATATTCTATCCCCTCATTCATGCCGGAACGAAACAGGCTATATCATGAATCATACCTTTTCTTTCGTCGCAAAATTTTGCCTTAAGCCTCATACCGATTTTTATCTTTTGATGATCGGGAACTTCCACATAATGGAGAACCGATGTATCGGCTCCGTCAAGCCTTATCAGTCCGAAAACAACCGGAACTTTCCGTGGAAGCGATGCAAGCTGCCTCCTTACGATCGTGAAAGACTCCAGAACCCCTTCCGGTGAGACTTCAATCCACTCCATACCTTCCTGAAAGCATGCGGGGCAGGCTTTCCTCGGTGGAACATAGGTTTTGCCGCATTTGATGCACCTTCGGCCCATGATTTTTTTTCCGTCTCTGAGCGACATAAAGAAGGCGCCTGCGGTTTCTCCTGTCCACCATGTGTAAGGAATATTGATTCTGCTCTTAAACACCATCGGCTCGACATCAGCAAAAATATCGGTCATATTCTTCTTCTCCTTTTACAAGGCTTTCATATCCGGCTTTCCTGGTTATCGCGATCTTTTCAGATAATACTAAAATAATGAATTTATAAAAACTATAATTCCAGCGGCAAAGTAAAAAGCAGAATGACTTTTTACGAAGCTGTCAAAACAAATTCATCATATGAGTCAAGTTCGAAATTATAATCAGATTCAATTCCCTTGACTTCATTTAGAAGCTTGGATATTTAAAGTCAATATCTTAATTATTACGGCTTCGCAAAAAGGAATATACTGTTATGGCTCTTATTTATGAAAAAAAGGGAAAGATAGCTTACCTTACGATCAACCGGCCGGAAGCCCGGAATGCGGTTGACCCTGAAACGGCAGTTGAGCTTGCAAACGCATGGACGGATTACAGGGATGACGGTGATCTGCGCTGCGCGATAATCACCGGAAAAGGCGACCAGTCCTTTTGCGCCGGAGCGGATCTCGCGCGCCTGATTCCGCTTTTAACCGGAGCCCGGAAAGCCGAAACGGAGGCCGACAAAATCATTCAGGGCGATTCACAGCTTCTCCAGAATGCTTTCTTGCGCGGTTTCGAACTCAACAAACCTGTAATAGCTGCCGTAAACGGGTTTGCCATAGCGGGCGGTTTTGAACTTCTTTATGGAGCGGATATAAGGGTTGCCTCATTTGACGCCAAATTCGGTCTTCAGGAGGTCAAGTGGTCCGTCTTTCCGGCAGGAGGTTCAACCGTTTGGCTGCCAAGGCAGCTTCCGTATGCAAAAGCGATGGAGATCCTGCTTACAGGAGAGCTGATGGATGCCCATGAAGCTTTCAGGCTCGGATTTGTAAATAAAATCGTCCCTGCAAACATGGTCA
>CAZOEH010000470.1:0-2699 GCA_964578785.1 uncultured Desulfonema sp.
GTTAGTGACGATTAGTATGCTTTTTGCGGTCTTGATGGTCGTAGCGCAGTCACCTGCAGCGGGCGAGCCGGTAAAAATCGGCGTGCTGGTTCCGCTGACCGGCATTGTTGCGCAGGGGGGTCTGGAAATGAAGTATGGCATGGAAATGGCGGCCGAGGAAAAAGGCAAGATATTGGGCCGGCCGATCGAACTGCTGGTAGAGGATACCCAGTTGAAGCCGCCCGTTGGGGTGACAAAGGCTGAAAAACTGGTTTACAAGGACGGCTGCATTGCGTTGATCGGTGTTTTTTCAAGTGGTGTGGGGCTTGCCATTGCGGAAAATATTGACAAACTCAAAGTTCCCTTTGTCACCACCCATGTCATGACGACCGAGTTTTACAACCTCAACCCGCTGGTATTCAGAAGCGGCCAGCTCGCAAATGATCAAACCGCTATCGGAAACGTGCAGGGCATCCTGTCCAACCCGGAGCTTAAAAATCGTACCTATTATGTCATTGTTCACGATTATGCCTGGGGCCATGATGCAGGGGAGCGTTTTATCGCCCTTGCCAAGCAAAAAGGCATCAAGATCTACAACGAAGCTTATGACAAAGCGCCTACTTCAACAAAAGACTGGTCTTCCTATATCAGCAAAATCAAGGCTTCCGGCGCTGACGGCATCTACATGGCATTCATCACCAATGTCATTCCCATCTTTGCCAAACAGGCGTCTGATTTCGGACTTCAGGCCAAAGGTATGAAACTTGTTTCAGCGGCAGCGCCGGGACCTCTGGAACTGGAAGCCGGTGGAGAGGCCTGTTACGGCATTTTCGGCGCATCGGACTGGTCCTGGGATGTCAACACCGCCGTCTCGGACAAATGGGAAAAAGCTTTCTTCGACAAATACAAGACAATTCCATCCGATGCGGCGGTTCACACCTATGTGGGCGCCATGAACCTGTTTAACGCTATTGATAAGGCCGGCAGCACGGATGCCAAGGCCATCTCTGCGGCGCTCAAAGGCATCAGCTTTAACGGCCCCTACGGAACGGTACGTATCGCGGCCAAAGACAACTGTGCGCGCAATGACGCCGTCTGGACCGAAACCGTGGCCGCTCCGAAGAATCCTTACGGCGCCAAGGTTTCCATGAAAGTTCTGAAAACATTTAAAGCGGCGGAGCTGGGACCGCCTGAGTGATGAGACAAACAGGATAGGAGCATAGAAAGAAGACTGAAGGAAGAAGGTAAATGTCAACACTTTCCCCTTCAGTCTTCAGCCCGAACACCTCAGCAACGAATTCCCCGCGCGGCGGGGCAAAACATAGAAGATATCGAAATGAGTGGAATTGCTACCGCTGTCGACATTACGCTCAACAGTCTCGTTCTGGGCGGCGTCTTTTTAATTGTGGCCGTAGGCCTGAATATCATCTACGGGCTCAGCCGGGTGATGAATCTGGCGCACGGTTCGCTGTATGCCATCGGCGCCTATACCGGATATACGATCGTTTCTCTCGGCGTCAACTTTTTTGCCGCCCTGCTGCTCGCGCCGGTCATCGTTGGCATCATGGGGCTTATTATAGAGCGCATCGTGATCGCGCCCATGCGAAAGCGCTCGATGATCTACACCCTCATTCTGACCTATGGCCTGATGTTTTTTCTGGACGGCCTGATCAAGTACAGCTGGGGCAACGAACCCCGGTTTGTCGCTATTCCTGCCTTTATGCGCGAGACCCTGTCGATTTTCGGCACCCATTACCCGGTCTTCCGCCTGGCCACCCTGGCAACTACTGCCGCAGTCATGATCGGCCTGATGCTCTTTTTGAATAAAACACGCATCGGCATGATTCTCAAGGCTGCCAGCACGATTCCGGAAATGGTTTCCTGCCTGGGAATCAATATGAATTATGTTCATATCGGCGCGTTCATTTTAGGCTGTTCCCTGGCAGGCATTGCAGGCATTATCGCAGGCCCCTTAACGACGATTGACCCGCTCATGGGCCATGAAATGCTGATCAGCTCCTTTGTGGTGATTGTCATCGGCGGCCTGGGCAGCCTGCGCGGCGCGGTGTTTGCGGCTCTTTTGATCGGCATCGTGCAGACTCTGGCGGAATTTTTTATAACGGATCTGGCGATGGTGATCGTGTACATGTTGATGGCGGTAATTCTGGCATTTATGCCCCGCGGACTTTTCGGAGAAGGAAAATTTGAATAATGAGTGGCTCACCCTCAATGCCCGACGCACACACTTCGCTATCGCCCCTTAAACTCATCGGCCTGGCGGTGCTTTTCATCTCACTTTCATTGCTGCCTTTTGTGTGGAGCAACCGGTTTTATATCAGCCTGATCACAGAAATCATGATTTACGGGCTGCTGGCCATGAGCCTGGACGTGCTGCTGGGGTACACCGGACTGCTCTCCTTCATGCACAATGCCTATCTGGGCATCGGCGCGTATGTGGTGGGCCTGTTTCTGATTCACGTATCACCCACATCGCTCTGGCTGGCATGCCTGGTTGGCATCGTTGTCACGGGGTTAATAGCCCTGCCGGTCGGCTGGATTCAGGTGCGCACAGGCGGGCTCGCCTTTGCCCTGCTGACACTGGCCTTCGGGATGATGTTTTATACCATCGTCTGGAAGTGGTATGGCCTCACCGGTGGAGATGACGGCCTGATGGGCGTGCCTAGTCCCGATATTCAGCTTTTCGGATGGTCCGTCGGGAA
>CAZOEH010000471.1:0-2696 GCA_964578785.1 uncultured Desulfonema sp.
GGAACTTGGTTATTATTCACCGTTTTCGGGTTTAAGATGGTCGGGAACTATTACCATCTTAAGAAGAATCGGTTTTAAAAACGACCACTTTATCCCTATGCGATATACTTCTTCCAGATCCCTGATTGCATCCCAGCAGTTATGACACGGAGCGATAACGAACTTTGCTCCTGTAGCTAAAATCTGGTCTCTCTTAACTTTGAGCCCTATGTTGCGCTGTTCGCGGTACCTGCCTATGCCGTTCAATCCGCCCCCGCCCCCGCAGCAGAAATTATGTTCCCTGCACGGCGTCATCTCCCTGAAATCTTCGGCTATATAGCTCATGATTTCCCTTGCCGTATCGGCAAGACCCGCGTTCCTGATATAATTGCAGGAATCCTGATAGGTGACAGGCATTTTCAGCTTTTTTGCGGGGTCTATCTTAAGTTTTCCGGTTCTCAATGCTTCCGCGACCCATTCAACATAGTGAAAGCTTTCTACCGGGGTTTTCCCTGTTTTGAGGCCCGCCCAGTAGGGTCCCTCGATTACTGTTGCGCGGTATGCATGGCCGCATTCCGTGACGACCATTCTCTTCGGCTTCAGTCTCTCCATCGCATTGTATACTTCCTGCACCTGGAGTCTGCATCCCTCCCAGTCGCCTGCGAACATTGCAAGGCTGGTCTCTTCCCATCCGACGCTGGGGACTGTCCAGTTTTCACCGGCAAGATGGAACAGGATGGCCGCTTCAGCAATATCCTCCGGATAATGCTTGGGTTCCCTTGCATTCACGGTGTATATGATATCGGCATTTTCCTTGTCTACCGGTATTTCAAGGCCGGGCCAGTCTTCCTCATTTTCTTCACACATCCAGCTGCATGTATCGACCCAGTCTTCTGATGTGATATCCATCTGTGCCCTGTATATCCTGTGCATGCCGGAACCGATTTTCAGCTCCCATGGAACAAAACCCTGTGAAAAGCAGAGACCTCTTAAATATCCGAACATGACACCCATATCGATGCCGAAAGGACAGTAAGTGCCGCACCGGTTGCAGCATGTGCACTTGGACCAGGCTGTGTCCATGACCATCTGCATGAAAGCATTGTCGACCTTGCCCTTCCGTCTTACCATTTCTCCGAGGGTGGACTGGATTTTGTAGGAAGGGACCTGTTTCGGGTCCTTGTTGTTGGCGAGATAGAAAAAACAGCTGTCAGCGCAAAGACCGCAACGGGCGCAGATATCAAGCCACGTTTTAAGCCGTGATTTTAAAGACTTCTGGATTGTAGCCCATAAAGCGGCGCTGTCCACGTCAAGCTGGTCCATCTCTTCATAATACTGCTTTCCGCTTTTATCGGCTAGAAGCGCCTGGAGCTCTTCCTTTGTGTTTACCGGTTTTCTGTTGCAAAGTATTCCTTCAGCCATATGTCCATATTCCCGAAAAATTAAAGGTTAGTAGATGTGTTACCAGGCAAAACCTTTTCCTTTCATACCGCCCCGCTTAATGCCGAAATCCATTCCCAGCTGAGCCCGTGACATAAAAAACAGAATGAAGTGGGATAATTTTGTGAAAGGAATTGAAATCAGCATGATCTCTCCGCATAATATATGAGCTATCAGCCAGAATTGATAACCGGGCGCCTGATGATAGGCGATAAATCCGGTGATGAAAGGAGCGGTCGCTATTAAAAGCACGAGAAGGTCATGGGGAGTAGTTAATATTCTTACTTCAGGAAGGGCTATTCGCCTTAATATTATGATAACGGCGGCGAGAATTACTCCGATTGTCAAAAGATCCGCGGCAAAATCAGGAATCGTCCATAGACTAATTCCCCAGCGCTCTTTTAAAAGAATATTGTGGGCGGCAAGAAAAAGGGGGGTTAAGAGAAGCCCTGTATGAAAAACAAAAAATATAATTGTAAATCCGGGATTTGTCCGCCAGCCTCTTGTTCCGAAAGGTATGAGCCAGAAAAAAATGGACCTTATGGCGCCTTTGATTCCGTATGAAACATTTTCCGTATAGGTTACCCTGTCCATTTTCCAGTCGAGCCCTTTAATATAAAGGACTGCCCTAACGATGACTCCGACAAAGAAAATCCCAAACGATAACCATGCAAGGGGGCCGGTTACAAATTGATACATTTTAATCTCCTTATAATAAAATAAAGCCCTGAAAGGCTCTATTCGAGACCATTGCATAACACGTTTCTTTAAACATGACGGACGCAAGTTGAGGAAAACTTCTAAAATATATCCTTATAACTGTCAAGGTATATTTGACGAGTTTTCGTGAATGCGGCAGTCACTTTTTACCCTTTTCAGGAAGTCTGATTATGAATCTGGAACCGGCTCTTTTCTCCGATTCAAATTCTATGAAACCATAGTGTTCATCCACTATTTTTTTTGTGAGCATGAGTCCTATTCCGGTCCCGAAAGAACCCTTTGTGCTGAAGAAATTCTTAAAAACCTGCTTTTTTGTTTCATCCGGCATCCCTCCGCAGTTGTCAATGACCTGGTATTCGACTCCCCATCCATCTCTTTTCGATGTTCTGACCGTTATCTCCCTGGCGCAATCCGGTGTATTTTCATCCGCACCGGCATCTATGGCATTTGAAACAAGATTTAAAATGCAGCGGTGTATTCCCTCCGGGTCGAAAGATAAAGGCTTTAAATCACCTGCAAGATCGGCGGTCAGATTGATGGAGTGTTCAAAAGCTTTT
>CAZOEH010000472.1:0-2692 GCA_964578785.1 uncultured Desulfonema sp.
GCCTCCTCCATGCTCGCCTTACTTATTCCTCCGAGTATCCCGATGATCGTTTTTGCCATGACTGCTCAGGTGTCCATCCTGGCGGCTTTTCTAAGCACTCTGATACCCGGTCTGCTTTTAATGACGGCCTACTGCATCATCAACCTGATTATGTGTAAAAAAATGCCGCATTTAAAGATCGCACCGCGACAAAACATGAAAGAGACGGTTTTTGGCATCGGACGCTCAACCAAGCATTCCGGCATCGCCCTTTTTATGCCTGTTTTGGTGTTGGGTGGGATTTACGGGGGTATCTTTACTCCAACCGAGGCAGCGGGCATGTCCGCTCTGTATGCCGTTGTGGTGGGCTTATTTCTTTATAAGACAATGAGTTTTAAGAGCTTATACCTGAACGTTAAAGAATCCATGACCACTTCCGGCGTAGTGATGATCCTGCTTTTCTTTATCTTGATGACCAGTCGTGTTTTGGTTTCCTATCAAGTCCCGCAACAATTGACGGAATTAGTGCTCGGTGTAACAAAAAACAAATATGTCGTTCTCTTGTTAATCAATATTATTCTCCTGATTATGGGGATGTTGGTCGATGATATCTCGGGGAATATCCTGTCGGCCGCCATATTATTGCCCATAGCGCAATCGGTTGGTATCGACCCTGTCCATTTTGCCGCTATATCTGTAACGAATTTATCGCTGGGGAATATCTCCCCGCCTTGCGCGCCCATGCTATATTTGGCCGGACGGATTGGCGGCAATCTACCGCTGAATGAATATGTCAAGCCAGCAACAGCATTCATGGTCTTTGGGGCAATCCCTGTCATTTTAGCTGTTACCTATATTCCTGAATTCGCGCTGGTTCTGGTAAACTTGTTCTTGAAATAAGCCTAAAAGGAAAGGAAACGATCATTGGAAAATCAGGCTGTTCTTTACGAAATAAAAGAAAATGTCGGGATCATAACATTCAACCGGCCGCACCGTCTCAACGCCATCAACGATGCACTCTTGAGTGGTCTTATCAGCCGGTTGCAAACCGCCCGGAAGGATACCGGCGTTCGATCCGTGATACTGACCGGCGCCGGAAAGAGTTTCTGCGCCGGAGAAGATCTGAAGGAAACATCTGATGGGAAGAGCTTTGAACAATGGACTGTGGAAGTAGACGCGTTGCAGGATGTTCAACGGGTGATTCTCGGCCTGGGAAAACCGCTGATCGCTGCAATCAAAGGCTACGCCGTCGGCGGCGGTCTTGAGTTCGCATTGAGCTGTGACATGCGGGTCGCCTCTGAAGATGCTTTCTTCGGATTTCCTGAAACCGGTGTCGGACTCACGGTTACCACTGCCGGCACCAAGCTGATCACCCAGATTATCGGTCTCGGAAAAGCCAAAGAAATGATTTTCACCGGCAGGCTTGTGGATGCCCGAGAAGCGCTTGCCGCCGGACTGGTTAATAAAGTGGTGGATTCCAATGCGCTCCTGGAGCAGGCCATGGATATATGCCGGTCAATAAACAACCGTTCACCGCTGGCATTAAAATTATCTCGCATTGCCATCGATCAGGGTCTGCACGCAAGCTTTGAGCAAATTCTGGAACTTGAAGCATCTCACCTTTTAACCTGTATCAATTCGAATGAACAGCAGGAATTGGTAGAGAAGAAATTGAAAAATATGAAGGCAAATAAAACATAAAACTCTTTTTCGATGAGGTGATGCCAATGCTGGAAGGCAAAACATATGATGAGGTGTGCCGGAATTTCAGATGGAACATCCCGGAAACCTATAATATTGGCGTGGATGTTTGTGATAAATGGGCTAATGGCGGCAAACGACTGGCCCTGATATACGTCGATCCGGATGAGAAAGAACAGCGGTATTCATTTCAGGATCTCAAAGCCCTGTCGAACAAACTGGCCAATGCGTTAAGGGCTAACGGCCTGGAAAAAGGCGATCGGGTGGGGATTTTGCTCCCTCAGTGTCCGGAAACGCTGATCTCTCATATCGCTGTGTACAAACTCGGGTGCATCGCTCTGCCTCTGTTGACGCTGTTCGGACCCATGGCCATTGAGTACCGGCTTCAGGATAGCGCTGCAAAGGCGGTGATAACGAACAGTGAAAACTTGGCCAAAGTCATGGAAATCCGTGACCGACTGCCGGAATTGAAGCGGATCATGGTGGTAGGAGATGACGTAGGTGACGGCATGATGGATTTCTGGAAAAGCATGGCGGCCGGGAAGGAAAATTTCAACCCGGTTGTCACCCGCCCTGACGATCCGGCCCTTATCATCTATACGTCAGGCACCACTGGTCAACCAAAGGGAACGCTCCATGCTCATCGTCTGCTTCTCGGGATCATGCCGGGATTTGAATTTTACCACAACCTCTTTCCCCAGCCCGGCGATCTGCTCTATACGCCTCTGGACTGGGCATATATCGGCGGATCTTACGATGCGCTGTTTCCAACCTTACACCACGGCGTACCCGTATTGGCTTTCCGCCCCCCCAAGTTCGATCCTGAAAAAGCCTTTTACTTGATGGAAAAATATTCGGTGCGCAATCTCATGGTTGTGCCCACGGTTCTGAGAATAATGATGAACGACGTAAAAAATGCAAAGGACCGTTACAGGGTTCACTTGCGGTCGGTTACCGCCGGCGGCGAAACCCTGGGAGAGGAGTTGTACAGTTGGAGCAGGGAAACCCTGGG
>CAZOEH010000473.1:0-2689 GCA_964578785.1 uncultured Desulfonema sp.
TAGGCTCGTCAAGAATATAGACGGTTCTGCCCGTTCCCCTTTTGCTGAGCTCCCGTGAAAGCTTTACTCTCTGCGCCTCACCTCCCGAAAGGGTCGTTGCAGGCTGACCTATCCTGATGTAGCCGAGGCCGACATCCGATAAAGTGATAAGTTTTGCTTTTATGTTATTTATCCTGTCGAAGAAAAGAACGGCCTGGTCAACCGTCATATCAAGAACATCCGCAATATTTTCCCCCTTGTATCTTACTTCAAGAGTTTCGCGGTTATACCTTTTTCCGCGGCAGATATCGCAGGGGACGTAGATGTCGGGCAGAAAATGCATTTCAATTTTTATGATGCCGTCGCCGCTGCATGCCTCGCATCTTCCTCCTTTGACATTAAAGCTGAATCTGCCGGGTTTGTAGCCTCTCATCCGGGCTTCGGGAGTTTTTGAAAAAAGCTCCCTTATATATGTGAACAGGCCGGTATAGGTTCCGGGGTTGGACCGGGGTGTTCGCCCTATCGGAGACTGGTCGATGTTTACGACCTTATCGACGTGCTCAAGCCCCAGCACCGATTTATGGGCGCCTGCCGGTATTCGTGCATTGTATACATTGCGGGAGAGTATGCTGTAGAGTGTTTCCAGAACAAGAGTCGACTTTCCGGAACCGGAAACGCCAGTGATGCAAACAAATTTGCCGAGCGGGAATTCAACGTCGATGTTCTTGAGATTGTTTTCCGAAGCCCCTTTTATGACAATTTTTATTCCGTTGCCGGTGCGGCGTTTCCCGGGCACTTCAATCCTTTTGCGGCCGGAAAGATACTGTCCCGTCAATGAATTTTCGTCATCCGTAAGATCGGCCGGTGTTCCTGAAAATACTACTTTTCCGCCGTTGACCCCGGCTCCCGGTCCCATGTCGATAACGTAATCGGATGAGAGTATCGTCTCTTCGTCATGCTCGACAACAAGAACGGTATTACCCAGATCTCTCATTTTTACCAGCGTTGCGAGAAGCCGCAGGTTATCCCGCTGGTGCAATCCTATGCTTGGCTCATCCAGCACATAAAGAACTCCGGTCAGTTTGGACCCGATCTGGGTGGCAAGCCTGATTCGCTGGCTTTCTCCGCCCGAAAGGGTATAGGCCGATCTGTCGAGCGTAAGATATGAAAGGCCGACATTTTCAAGGAATGCGAGTCTTTCCGCAATCTCTTTTATTATTCTTCTTGCTATAATCTCTTTTTTTCCTTCAAGCTTAAGCTCTCTGAAAAAAGCCGCGGCTTTCGATACGGAAAGCGCCGTCGTTTCAAATATTGCGGCTCCGCCGACTTTAACCGAACTGCTTGCCTTGTTTAATCTTGTTCCCCGGCACTCGGAACACGGGCTGAAGGTCATGTACTGCCTGATCTCTTCCCTTGTCTGGTTTGAATCGGTTTCCATGTAACGGCGCTTAAGTTTAGGGATTATACCTTCGAAGGCTTTTCTGTAAGTGAAGCGGCGGTTATTCTGTTCAAAGAAGAAGATTATCTGTTCGTCGCCTGATCCGTAAAGCAGCACATGCCTGAAATTATCCGGCAGGTCTTTGAACGGTGTGTATATGTTGAAATCATAATGCTTGGCCAGAGCCTCCAGAAAGTCGTTGAAATGAACGGAATTCCTGTTTGCCCAGGGAGCTGCCGCGCCCTGGCGTAAGGATAGCTCCCTGTTCGGGATTATAAGATCAGGATCGAATTCGGTTGTTGTTCCGAGTCCGTCGCATTTTGTGCATGCTCCCTGGGGCGAGTTGAATGAAAAACTCGCCGGAGTGAATTCGGGATAGCTGATCCCGCATGTGACGCACGCCGATTTTTCACTGAAGAGAACCGATTCTCCGCCCGAGACATCCACAGTAACAAGCCCGTCCGACTGCGACATTGCGAGTTCGAGAGAATCCGCGAGCCTGTTTCTTATATTTTCCTTTATGACCAGGCGGTCGACCACGACTTCTATGGTGTGTTTTACATTCTTATCCGGCTTCTCCGTTTCTTCTATGTCGGAGATTTTACCGTCTATCCTGACTCTTGAAAATCCGTCTTTTTTAAGCTGCTTTAAAAGTTTTTCAAAGGAGCCTTTCTGGCCGGAAACGAGAGGAGACAAAATAACTATTTTTGTTCCTTCGGGGAAGGACATAACCTTGTCCGATATCTGATCGAGGGACTGGGCGGTTATCGGTTTTCCGCATATATGGCAATGAGAAGTGCCGGCGCGGGCGTAAAGAAGCCGTAAATAGTCATATATTTCGGTAACGGTTCCGACAGTTGACCTCGGGTTGTGGCTTGCGGTTTTCTGCTCGATTGCAATCGCCGGAGAGAGCCCTTCAATAGTATCCACATCGGGCTTTTCCATGCGCTCCAGAAACTGGCGGGCATAAGTGGAGAGTGATTCAACATACCTTCTCTGGCCTTCAGCATAAAGAGTGTCGAAAGCGAGGGTTGATTTGCCGGATCCCGAAAGGCCTGTGATTACTACGAGCCTGTTCCTGGGCAATTCAACATCAATATTTTTAAGGTTGTGCTGTCTCGCACCCCTTATAATTATCATGTCGGAACTCATTTTAAAATCCTTTTCCGGCTTAAACATTCTGCCTGGAATGCCGCCATTTTTATTGCTGCGATAAGGCTTCCCGGATCGGCCTTGCCTTTTCCGGCGATATCATAGGCGGTTCCATGATCC
>CAZOEH010000474.1:0-2676 GCA_964578785.1 uncultured Desulfonema sp.
TGATCGTCGCAGATGCTTCCCGAAGGGGTCTTCAGGCTGGGGTCCACATCGACATGCTGGCCCGAGCCCTCGATGTGGGAGTGAACAAAGTCTTTCTGATCATCAACCAGGCCAAAGCCGATCCGCCCGAATCTTTCATGGCGGTCATCCGTGAGGCCGGTATCGAATGCGTAGGAATCGTTTATGAGGATCAAAGCCTCTATGATTTCGATCTTCAAGGCAAGCCGGCAATCGATCTTCCAAAGGACTCGCCAGTCGTCCGGCAAACGTTTGACATTTTCGACCGGATCATGGGTGAGCCTCATTAGAGTCTTCTCAAGCAAGAACGCCGGACAGAAGGAGTCCAAGGAAACCGATGGCCCATCATACATTCAAACACGGATATACCCAACTCGTCGACCGCCTGAACCGCTCCCCCCAGGGCGCCCCGCCGTCGGAGCTTCTGTACAAGATACTGGAGATGCTTTTCAGCCGGAAAGAAGCCGAACTGGTGGCACAGCTTCCCATCCGCTTTTTTACCACGGAAAGAGCAGCCAGGATCTGGAAAATGGATCTGAAAAAGACGGGCCAGATCCTGGATCGGCTCTCCAGGCGAGCCATTTTGCTCGATGTGGAAAAAGACGGCCGATCTTTTTACTGCCTTCCTCCTCCCATGGCCGGCTTTTTTGAATTTTCCCTGATGCGGATTCGCGACGACATCGATCAGAAAGTGCTAAGTGAGCTATTTTACCAGTACATCAATGTAGAAGAGGATTTCATGATGAGCCTGGTGCTCGACGGGCAAACCCAGGCCGGCCGTGTCTTTGTTCATGAACCGGCCCTGTCCGGCGAAAACGCACTATACGTTTTGGACTATGAACGGGCAAGCCGTGTAATCCAGACTGCCTCTCACCTTGCGGTGGGCACCTGTTACTGCCGCCACAAGATGCATCATCTCAACCGGGCCTGCGATGCCCCCCTGGAAATCTGCATGACCTTCAACATGGCTGCCGCTTCCCTGATTAAGCATGGCTGCGCCAAACCCGTTGGGGTCAACGAATGCATGAGGTTGCTCGAAACTGCATATGAGCTCAACCTGGTCCAGTTTGGAGAAAATGTCAGAGAACAGGTAAATTTCATCTGCAATTGCTGTGGGTGCTGCTGCGAGGCAATGATTGCCGCCAGGAAATACGGGATGCTGCGGTCACTGCACACCAACTTCCTCCCTGAGATTTTGGAGCGCCGCTGTAGCGGCTGTGGAAAATGTGTCAGCGCATGCCCGGTGGAGGCTGTGTCCCTGGTCTCCGCCCATGATGTCAACGAACCGAAAAAGAAAAAGTCCAGAGTCAATGAAGAGCTCTGTCTTGGCTGCGGAATTTGTGCCAGAGTCTGCCCAAGCGGTGGAATCAGCCTGCAAAATCGGAAAAAACGTGTCATGACGCCGTTAAACTCTGCCCACAGGACCGTGGTCATGGCGATCGAGCGCGGGGTTCTCCAGAACATCATCTTTGACAGGTACGTTCTAAAAAGCCACCGCGCATTGGCTGCTGTGCTCGGAGTAATTCTCAGGCTGCCCCCGGTAAAGCGACTGATGGCCTGCAAACAAATCAACTCCCGCTACCTGGAAGCTCTTATTGAGCGAATCGAGCTGCAACCCCGAAACATCGGTGAATCAAAGGATAATCTACGACGAGTGTCCTGCCATACGAGAAGCAGGTCGGTTAGGAATCGCCCATGGGCCAAGTGTTCGTAATCCCCAATTATTCCATCAGTTCTTCCAGCAAAGGACGATTCACGATTTCGATCCTTTGTCCGTCAAAGCGCACAATGCCTTCATCCTCCAGTTCCTTTGCCGTTCGGTAAAACGTTTCATGGGTCATGCCGAGAAGCGTTGCAATGGATTTTCGATGCACGGGAAGGGTGGCGGAATCTGCGCTCTGCATATCGGAAAGCAAAAGGATGTAGCTTGCAATCCGTGCCTTGGGGGATTTCAAGGTGAGCTCTCCGAGGCGCTGATGAAGCTGCATGACCTCGAGTGAGAGACTTTGGATCCATGCAACGGCAAACTCGATGTCTTTTTGAATCAATTCCAGGAATGGGTCTTTTCGTATCAGGTAAACCGTGCTCTCCTTCAAAGCTTCCGCGTAACAGTGGTAGATGTCGGAAAAAAGGCTAGCCCCGGCCAAAATGCTACCGGCCTCCACAATATCCCAAGAGACCTCTTTTCCCTTCGGGGAGACCCTGTAGACTCGAACAGCCCCGGCCAGGACCGCATAGAAGCCCTGAGTCGCATCTCCCGGAGAAAAAAGGATCGATCCCTTTGTGGCAAGGATCCGCCTCGAAATCGCCTCCAACCGGAGCAGGTGCTCTTTGGGAAGGCTCGCAAAAATCGGTAATTGATCAAGCATCGTCGATCTCCTTTTGTTAGCGCTCAGAGGTTCAATGGTTCAGCGTTCAGAAGCGTCTGATTGGAATCATACAACTTTTTCACTCAAAAGCATATCCCATCAAGGGGCAGGTTTTTGGGACATTCCATAAAAATATAAGCACAGCATGCAAATATCTTAAATAATGGTATATTATTTAATAAAAATGTGATTTCGGTTAAAATTAATTGAGCAACGTTGGAAAAATATCGAAGATAAACCTTCAGCAACGAACCGCTATTACTACTTTAATTAGTTTCCATCCGGAAAT
>CAZOEH010000475.1:0-2665 GCA_964578785.1 uncultured Desulfonema sp.
AAAGTAATGCTGCGGGACAACATGGCTCCGGTAGCAAAAGAGATTCTTGAAGCAACAGGAAAAATAACGGTTGTTGTTGATAACGACAAAGCGACAAATGACCCCGAAGAACTGGCTAAAATCATAGGAGAATATAACGGTCTTGCGATAAGAAGCGGAACTAAGGTCACTGAAAAGGTTCTTAAGAATGCGAAAAACCTGAAGGTTATCGGACGCGCCGGAATCGGTGTTGACAACATAGATGTACCCGCAGCTACAAAAGAGGGAATAGTGGTCATGAACGCCCCTGGCGGAAACACCGTCACAACAGCGGAACATGCGATATCCCTCATGCTTTCTCTCGCAAGACATATCCCTCAGAGCACAGCCTCCATACGCGAGGGGAAATGGGAAAAGAAAAAATTTACGGGAGTCGAGATCACAGGGAAAACCCTCGGTATCCTCGGACTGGGTCAGATAGGAAGGGTTGTGGCGGACAGGGCCAAAGGCCTTAAAATGAATGTCATCGCATCCGATCCTTTCGTAAGCAAAGAGGCTGCGCACGCGCTTGATGTCAAACTCGTCTCCTTTGAAGAACTTCTTTCACGCTCGGATTTTATCACCCTTCACGTTCCGCGGTTAAAAGATACGGTCAACATTATAAATACCGCCTCAATCGCAAAGATGAAAAAAGGCGTCAGAATCATTAACTGTTCAAGAGGGGATACCATTAACCTTGACGATCTTTATGCAGCCCTGATAAGCGGCAAAGTATCCGGTGCGGCTATCGACGTATTCCCGAAGGAGCCGCCCGACCCAGCCATCCCGCTGCTTCAGCAATCCAATGTAATATTCACTCCCCATCTCGGAGCAAGCACCGGGGAGGCCCAGATCAAGGTTGCCGAAATGATAGCAAAGCAGATTTCCGCATACCTGATAGACGGTGTGCTTATAAACACCGTCAACTTTCCTTCTGTATCAAGTGAAGTCATGGAACAACTCCGGCCGTATCTTGCGCTTGCGGAAAAAATGGGTTCCATCATGGGGCAGCTGGTACGAAAAATTCACGACATAACCGTCACATACAGCGGGGATATGACAAAGCTTGATACGAGGCCGCTGACTCATGCGGCGTTAAAGGGTCTTCTGGGCACCTTCACTGATACACCGGTGAATTATGTCAGCGCACCCGCTCTTGCTAAGGAAAAAGGCATCCTTATAAAAGAGACCGTGAGCCGCACAAGTGATGATTACGCAGGTCTCATAAAGATCAAACTTGAAAAGCACGACGACGGCCCCGGAGAGATCTGGGGAACGATACTCGGAAAGAAATATCCGAGAATCGTCAGGCTTGGGCGCATCCGCATGGATGCCGTTCCTGAAGGTGAAATGCTCGTTATCGAGAATTACGACAAGCCCGGGGTAATAGGAAATGTAGGAACGACTCTCGGACGCCATAATATCAATATAGGACGTTTTCAGCTCGGAAGACGGGACGATCAGGCGCTCTGCATGGTAAATATTGACACGCCTGCCGGTAAAGAAGTGATCGAAGATATAAAATCACTACCGAATATAATATCAGTCAGGCAAATACACTTGTAAAAACAGTTTCTGGTTTTTAGTTTCCGGTTTCTGGTTGACAATTCGTAGAAAAATTCATTTCTTCTAACCAGAAACCAGAAACTTAAATTTTAAGCTTCTTTTTCACTTTCTCTTTAAGCCATGCGATCCACGGATCGAAACCTTCTTCGGTTTTAGCCGATATTTCAAACAAGCTCATGCCGGGGTGTATCTGCATGATATTTTTAACAACAGCCTTTCTGTCATAATCCAGATGCGGAAGAAGATCTATCTTATTTAACAGCGCCGCGTCGCATACCCTGAACATCAGCGGATATTTGACAGGTTTGTCTTCGCCTTCGGTTACGCTTAAAACAACTACTCTCGCATCTTCTCCTATATCGAATTCCGCCGGGCATACGAGGTTTCCGACATTTTCAACGATAAGAAGATCTGTAGAATCAAGATCTATGCTGCCTGCGGCATTCCCTATGACATGGGCGGCGAGATGACAGTCGCCGCCGAATTCATCCGTATTAACCTGGACAACAGGTACCCCTGTCACGGAAAGGCGGTCGGCATCCAGGGTCGAGCATATATCTCCGACTATAACAGCGCATTTTATTTCAGGCAAAAGACGGCTGATTGTTTTTACAAGTGTGGCGGTTTTCCCGGAGCCCGGGGAACTCATTACATTTAAAACAAAAACCTTCTTACCGGCAAACAGGTTCCTGTTCTGCTGAGCCATTGTATTATTAACGTCCAGGACTTTCCTTACTACCTTGATCTCCATAGTATTATTCCTCTATAAATATTGACGGCGTCGTTAAAAGTCATTCTGCTGTGTTGCGCTTCATCCTTCGTCATTGCGGCGTACTTACATGTACGCCTCATTCCTCAAGATTCGCGCGCCTTGCATAATGAGCTTTTTACTTTGCCGTCTGATTTTCGACTTTTTGCGAAACCACCGTCACGGATCTGCGATTTCTATCGAGACTATATCCAGCTCCCTGCCCGAAATAATCCGGATTGAACCGCTCCCGCATTTTATACATGTAAAAACAGGCCCGGTTATCGTCCACTCGGCAGAGCAATCATTGCATATTGCAACCACAGGAACTTC
>CAZOEH010000476.1:0-2639 GCA_964578785.1 uncultured Desulfonema sp.
AGGAAGTTATCGAAGCTGTGTGGGATTGGTGGATGGAAGAGGGAAAGAACCGCGAAAGACTCGGCGAATTGATCAAACGCCAGGGTTTCCAGAAACTTCTTGAGAAGACAAATATCGAACCGATGCCGCAGCATGTGAAAGAGCCGAGATCCAATCCCTACATCTTCTGGAAAGAAGAAGAGGTTGAAGGCGGATTTACTCGTGACATTAACGAATTCAGAAAATATCATCAGAGATAGGGGGTAAAGACCATGGCATTCAAATCCTCAGGATACAATAAAGACAAACCGATGGAAAACAGGATAACCGACATCGGTCCGAGAAAATATGATGAGTTCTATCATCCGATAATTGCAAAAAATAAAGGCAAATGGCTGTATCATGAAATTCTTGAACCGGGCGTTCTGGTTCATGTTTCTGAAACAGGCGATAAAATATTTACAGTAAGAGTCGGCGGATGCCGAATAATGACCTGCTCACATATCCGTGAAATCTGCGAAATTGCAGACAAGCATTGTAGCGGTTATTTGAGGTTTACGACCAGAAACAACATAGAGTTTTTCGTAGACAGTCAGGATAAGATTGCTCCCTTGAAAAAAGATCTTGAGAGCAGGAAGTTCGCAGGCGGAAGTTTCAAGTTTCCTGTCGGCGGCACTGGCGCAGGAATTACCAACATAGTTCACACCCAGGGATGGATTCACTGCCACACACCGGCCACAGACGCTTCCGGACCGGTTAAGGCCACAATGGATGTGCTGTTTGATGATTTCAAAAGCATGAGAATGCCTGCAAACCTGCGTGTTTCTCTTGCATGCTGTCTAAATATGTGCGGCGCCGTTCATTGCTCTGATATCGCAATACTTGGATATCACCGCAAACCTCCGCTATTAGATCATGAATATCTTGATAAGATGTGCGAAATTCCTCTTGCAATAGCTGCATGCCCCACAGCTGCTATCAAGCCCGCTAAAGTTGAGGTCGGCGGCGCAAAGTTAAACAGCGTTGCCGTAAATGCTGAAAGGTGCATGTTCTGCGGCAACTGTTACACAATGTGCCCCTCGATGCCCCTTGCTGATGATGTCGGCGACGGCATAGTAATTATGGCCGGCGGCAAGGTTTCAAACAGGATAAGCACCCCTAAATTCTCTAAAGTTGTAGTCGCTTTCCTGCCTAATGAGCCCCCTCGCTGGCCGCAGACGACCGATACCATCAAGAAAATTGTGGAAGCATACGCCAAGGACGCAAACAAATATGAACGTCTTGGCGAATGGGCGGAGAGAATCGGATGGGAAAGATTTTTTGAGAAATGCGAACTTCCGTTTACTCACCATCTCATCGATGATTTCCGTGACCCGGCCTATTTTACATGGCGCCAGACAACGCAGTTCAAGTTCTAGCAGTTCAAACAACAACCGGGGCAAATATGCCCCGGTTAAATTTATTATGAGGCCAAATAATGGACAAAGAAGCTTTAAAAAAAGTGATAGTAGAAACTCTTGAAGGCAAAAAGGGTAAATCCAAGTTTTATCTGAAAGACTTCTACTCAATGGCTCCGGATGAAAAACCGAGAGATGTAAAAAATCTTGTAAATCAAATGGTCGGTGAAGGAATTCTTGAATACTGGTCAAGCGGAAGCACCACCCTGATCGGTCTCAAAGGGGTCGGCAAACAAGCTCATGCTGAAGATGAAGATTAATTCTCTTCTATGATGCAGAACAATATGGCTTTTCCCAGAATAGTTATTTCGGCCATAAGGGGTGGATCAGGAAAAACCATAATATCTACCGGAATAATTGCTGCTTATGTAGCTGCCGGAAAACAAGTATCTCCTTTCAAAAAAGGTCCTGATTATATTGACGCGGGCTGGCTTGCACTTGCTGCAGGCCGGCCCTGCTATAATCTGGACACATTCCTTACGCCCGTTGACCGGGTCCTGACTTCATTTTCCTCCCACGCTCTTTATGCCGATTTATCGGTTATTGAGGGTAATCGCGGTCTCTATGACGGAATAGACCTTGAAGGAACTACCAGCACGGCCGAGCTTGCAAAACTTCTCAGGGCGCCTGTAATCTTATGCATTGATTGCACTAAGAGCACCAGGACTATCGCGGCAGTTGTTTTAGGCTGTATTCATTTTGACGGAAATGTTGATATCAGGGGTGTAATATTAAACAGGGTTGCTGGCGCAAGGCATGAGAACATATTAAAAAGAAGCATCGAATATCACACGGGGATATCTGTGTTGGGTTCCGTGCCTAAACTCGCCAGACAAAATTTCCCCGAAAGGCATATGGGACTTATACCGACACCCGAACATAAATGGGCAGCCGACTCAATCACTGCCGCAGCTGAAATGGCCGGCAAATATATTGATCTCGGCAAACTGGCACAGACAGCATTCGACGCACCGGGTTTGCCGCCAGCAGATAGTGCGGTAGAGATATCGGAAAAGAAAGTTACCGATCCGGCAGTAGATTTCATAATAAAACCCAGGATCGGCATTATGAGAGATTCCGCATTTCAGTTTTACTACCAGGAAAACATTGATGCCCTTATTTCTGAAGGCGCAGAGCTTATTTATATGAGCCCACTGTCGGATAAAACAATCCCGGATATTGATGCTCTATATATCGGCGGCG
>CAZOEH010000477.1:0-2621 GCA_964578785.1 uncultured Desulfonema sp.
CGCTTTAAAGGACGACCTTGAACCGCTTCTCGATGATATCAGGGACGCGGACGTCCTGGTTCTTGCCACTCCTGTTTATTTCGCGGACGTTACTGCGCAGATGAAAAAGTTCATTGACCGTACCTATTCATATTACGTGCCTGATTTTTTAAATAAGCCCGTGCCAAGCCGCCTCTCTCCTGGAAAACAGCTTCTATTTATCCAGACACAGGCCCAGCCCGGTGATAACTTTTTCAATGATATTTACCCGAAATATGAATTCTTTTTCCAGTTCCTGGGATTTAAAAACAATCATCTTATCCGGGCAACCGGTGTGAATGACGAGGGTGATGCCGTGAAACAGGAAAGCATCATGAAGCAGGCGGAAGCGCTTGCCGCTGAAATCATCAATAATTAAAGATAAGAAGGAGAGACTTCTTGGACAACAGACGTACTTTTTTGAAAAAAGGATCATTGGCGCTGCTGGCGCTTTCAACTTCAACATCTCTATTCCCGGTGAGCTCGCGTGCGGGAACGAAAATGACCGTCAACGATCCCAAAACCGCGGCCGTGATCTGGTACAGTCAGACCGGCAACTCCGAAAGAACCGGAAGACTCATCGCGGAAACATTCAATAAAAAGGGACTGAATGTCACAGCGTCCGATTACAGGAATTTTGACCCGAAATCTATCGGCGCTTATGATCTTATAGTCGCCGGCTCCCCTGTGTATTATTATGATGTGCCGGAAAATTTCAAACTCTGGCTCAAAAGTTTGCCCGCGATAACAGGCAAGCCCTTTGCCTCCTATGTCACTTTCGGTGGTCCCGGAGGCAACCAGCACAACACCGTCTGCACCCTGACGAATTTGCTGGCGGAAAAAGGCGGCGTCCCGGTTGGGATAGAAACCTTCGGCAACATGTCCACCTTTGCCATTACCTGGTCATACGGAAATGAAGCGCGCGTGCTGGAGTACAAACACCTTCCGGATGAGATAGCCTATGACCGGATGCGGGCGTATGCCGGTCTGATACTGGATCGCGTGCGACAGGGGCAGGGGATAGAAATCGATAAAGACTGCGATTTTCGGGAACTGATCAAAAGTTCTCCCTCCATATGGGCGACCAAGCTTTTCATATCCGATCATACCATCGACGGATCAAAATGCATCAAGTGCGGCACATGCCTGAAAAAATGCCCGGTTGACGCCATCGATCTTGAAAAAAATCGTGTGGATACGGATGCGTGCATCGCCTGCCTGGGATGCGTCAATAACTGCCCGGCCGGCGCCGTTCACATGGAATTCATGGGCAAAGAAGTATACGGGTATTACGATTTTCTCGAAAGGAATAAGCTTCAGACACCTCTTCCGGAAGAGTTGAGGAATCGGGCTGGAAGCCTTTAGCCGTTTCAGCAATCAGTTTATGTAAACACTCTGGCTCAGCCGGCGCTGCCTTTTCGCGTCCGGCTGCCGTGACAGGTTTGGTTCCAATTTATGCTTTCGGAGTCAGGGAACCATTCAGATATTTATGAATAATACTTGAAATAAATGTTTGATAAGGAATACCTTCTGCAATAGCTTTTATCTGGATTTGATGATAGTCCTTTTCACTCAACCGGAGATTGATCCGTTTATCTTTTCTCAGAGTATTTCGGGCCGCTGTAATAGCCATTTCTTTTTCCTGTTTCATATTTTTCACAGGTTTCCATTCGTCCCGCTCGATTGATTCCATCAATTCTTTTTCTTCTTTATCAATCGGATCAAATATTTTTGTGTTTGTTTTTTTCATAATTCCCCCTTCAGGCCATAGCGCTTTGTATATTTCCGACTCGGGAAGGCCGTTTTAAGAAAAATCTCATTACCTTTTTCCACAAAAGGTACAATAAAAGCATAGCCCTTAATAACGATTGACAATTCATATCCAATATGTTTTTTTAATTCCGCATTTCGACAGTCACATCATAGAATTTCATGCGCCCTTTCGGCGCTATATATAATAGCTGAAATTTATGCTCGTTTTCCATGATAACAGCCGATATCGCCAATACATGGAAAATTTTCCACTTATTAACAATGTTAGGTTGACCCTTCGGGCAGAGGAAAGAATTCGGAGTAAATGATGCAAGGAAAAGTATTTATTAGCTATGCTCACGAATCTTCCGAGTTTTCTGATAAGGTCCTCAACCTTTCAAATGCTCTAAGAAAATTGGGGGTTGACTGCGAAATCGACCAATATGAGGAGTCACCACCGGAGGGTTGGCCAAAATGGATGATGCGCCAAATTCAGGAAGCCCAATTTGTCCTCATTGTCTGTTCAGAAGTCTTCTACCGAAGGGCCAATGATTTTTCTGGAGATGCAGACGGATTGGGTGTGAAATGGGAAACCACACTGATTCTTCAACAAATGTACTCCCTAAATACGGGGAACATAAAATTCATTCCTATACTACTAGGCAGAGAGGATCGGGCACATATCCCGCTCCCACTTCAGCCATACACATTCTACGATGTCTCTGTTGCCGCCGAAACGATCAAGCTCGTTGATCGACTTCGTGGCACAGCGATGTCAAAACGACCTCCGCTTGGAGACTCCTCTGAAACTGAATACGAAGCGCTGGGTACCAAAGAAAGAAAGTCAATGT
>CAZOEH010000478.1:0-2599 GCA_964578785.1 uncultured Desulfonema sp.
GTAACGCTCAGGCAGTGAGTTCGCCGAAAGGAGAGAACCTCGCCGAAAAGAAATGTCAGATCCAAGGGAGAAGTACGCCCGCAGTTTGGCAAAGATTATAACTTATTGATATTGATTATTTTATAAAAACACTTGACATGAGGACTATAGAATGTCCCGGATATCCCGGATATCCCCCGGATATCGCCCCGAAGGTCCGCCAGCGGCAGGTCCGCCAATTATTTTGGCGGATTAAACCCTATCCCTATGTAAACTCATGAAATGGAAATACACTTGACAGCACCCAAATAATAATGATAATGGGGATCGTAATCGCCATATTTTAATAAAAATGGGTATTATTATGATCAGACGCACCATTCAGGACACAATTGAGCAATCCCTGTTCAAGGGGAAGGCGATTATCATATATGGGGCCAGGCAGGTGGGCAAAACCACGCTGATCAGGGCGATTCAGCAGGGAACATCCGTATCTTCAATATACCTCAACTGTGATGAGCCTGACATACGCAGGGCGCTTACAGACAAAACATCGACCGAGCTTAAGATGCTTATCGGAAACAACCGGCTTGTGCTGATTGACGAGGCTCAGCGGGTCGGCACGATCGGACTGGCCATCAAACTTTTAACCGATACTACGCCGGATATTCAGGTGATTGCCACCGGATCATCCGCATTTGAGCTTTCCAGCCGGATGGAGGAACCGTTGACCGGCAGAAAGCGGGAATTCAGACTCTATCCTTTTTCGCTGACCGAGCTTGGGCAGATATATTCGCCCTTAGAGATCGGACGCATCGTGGAACGCTGCCTGATATTCGGTTTCTATCCGGAAATAATCAACGCTCCTGAGACGGCTGCAACGGCCCTGCGTGAGATTGCCGGAAGTTATCTTTATAAGGATATCCTTGCATTGCAGCAAATACGAAATTCAGAAGCGCTGGAGCGACTGGTGCAGTCTGTTGCTCTTCAAATCGGCAGTGAAGTTTCCTATAACGAGCTTGCCCAGCAGGTAGGAGTTGATAAAAAGACTATCGAAAGCTACCTGCGGATACTGGAACAATCGTTCATCATCTTCCGTCTGGGATCTTTCAGCAGAAACCTGCGAAATGAGATGAAGAAATCCCGCAAGATATATTTTGTGGATACCGGCGTCCGGAATGCGGTCATTAACAATCTCAATCCTCCTGACCTGCGGAGTGATTTGGGCGGCCTGTGGGAAAATTTTGTAATATCCGAGCGGATGAAACGAAACCACAACCAGCGTCTGTTCCCTAACTGCTATTTCTGGCGCAGTCACCAGAAGCAGGAGATTGACTACCTGGAAGAGCTTAACGGGGAATTGAGGGGATATGAAATCAAGTGGCACGGGAAGAAGTTCAAGATTCCTGCCGGATTCAGCACAGCCTATCCTGACTGCCCGGTCAGCCTTATAAATCGTGAAAATATGATAGAATTTGTGACAGAGCAGAATTCAGGTAAGAGTTGACTACAACCCCTTTTTTCTTTTCGCCCTCCTGAACGTCCGCCAATCTTTGTGGCGGATTTGGCGGATGCCTTTGCTCCTTTGTCCCTTAACACCACTTGAACCCTCGGATCCTCGACCCCTGATAACTTTTTCCCCTTCAGTTCCTTTTCTCTAAAACCGAACGTCAATTTTCTTGATTATATGTTATAATATGTTATAATCAAACCATGAATGAAATCATTTGGCACAATCGTGCACGCAAACAAATGAAAAAGATTCCAGATCATTATAAGGACGCTATTCTTGAAAGCGTGGACAGGCTATCGTCCTTTCCCAAATGCGAGCAACTTGATATTATCGAATTAAAGAAGCATCGATATCAGTATCGTCTAAGGGTGGGCCGTTACCGGGTGCTGTTTGATCATAAAAATGTTGTAAAAATTATTGAAATACAAGAGGTGAAAAAGAGAGATGAGCATACATACTGACCCACAGGTCATTAAACAAAACGGCAAGCCTGCATTCGTTGTTATACCGTGGAATGAATACCAGGAGCTGATTAATAAACAAATTGAACCCGACGAGTCCGACACATGGTTTCCACATGAAGTTGTGAAAGCTAATGTTCGCGGAGACAGCCTTATCAAAGCATGGAGGGAATATTTAAAGCTTACCCAAGCGGAATTGGCTTCCAAAGCTGGAATGAAACAATCGGCCCTGGCAAGACTGGAGAGCGGCAGCATCACTCCAAGAAAAGCCACCCTTGTAAAATTGGCTGAAGCCATGAGGATCAGCGTCGAACAACTGATAGATTGAGGCGTACCCAAAGAACCCACTCGCAAAAGAGATTTTGACAAACCTGCCCCCCGCCTGATTCATGAAGATTATAAATCCGGACGGCAAAGTAAAAAGTTCAAGTTCAAGGCGTCGCAAATCCCATGTGATGAGGCGTACATTAGCGTACGCCGCAATCGCAACGGGATGAAGCGCAACGAAGAAATCGGATTTTTTACGAAGCCGTCAAAAACCATTGACAATTCAGATGCTTTGTTGCTATTAAATCCGCATTTCAAAAGTCCCATCAAGTAAGTGTCCTGTTTGACGATTTACACTTATGTAATTCAAGTTACAGGG
>CAZOEH010000479.1:0-2599 GCA_964578785.1 uncultured Desulfonema sp.
GCTATGTTCTTCACCACGCTTTCAGCGAGCCCTAAATCAATCGGTATACCCAGGAGAGACGATCTGGCCGTTACTCCGATAAGTCCGCTTTCAAGCTGTCTGACATCTTCAGTGAGTTCGCTTGCAAGGTAATTGATAATATCTTCAGGCACCACAAACCCGTTTATAAGTAATTTCTTTTGAAGTATCCTGACTCTTGTCCTGAAATTGGGCGGCTCAATATTAGAAATAATGCCGTAGGAAAAACGCGATTTCAGTTTATCATTCAGTTTGGGGATATCGCCGGGAAGATAGCAGCTCGAAAATATTATCTTCTTGTCGGCATCCAGAAGCGTGTCGAGCGTAAGGGCAAGCTCGGTCTGCGTCCGCTCTTTACCGCTTAGATTATGAACATCTTCAAGAAGCAGGACATCACATTCTTTCCGGTATTTGCCTTTGAACTTATCTATTGAATTATTCTTATATGCCTGCACCATTTCATTGCTGAAATCTTCAGCCGTGATATAATAAACCCGGTCGGACGGGCTTTGGGAAATTATATGGTGGCCTACAGCCTGGGAAAGGTGGCTCTTGCCCATCCCGGTCTTCGACAATAAAAAAAGGCAGTTCTGCTGTGAATTTTTCTTTGAGGCGAGAGAGAGGGAGGCTGTAAAAGCAAACTCATTATTTCCGCCGACAACAAAATGATCAAAGGTAAAATCTTTTCTAAGAAACCGTCCGTAATGAGGCCGTATATTTTCGCCGGGAAGTTCCATCTGGTAATTGCTTTCCGGTTTATCGAAGCAGGATTTTTTCCCTTCGGAAATCTCGATAACATACCTGCTCTTCTCATCTGAATTCTTTTTTAATTCCGAAGCGATAAGAGCGCCGTAATGATCCTGCACCCTTTTCTGGAAAAAATGATTTGGAGCCGAGAGGACTATCACACCGTCAGCAGTTCTGCAGTATTTAAGTGGTTCCACCCACATCCTGTAGCAGTGCCCTGGAATAGATTCTTTTATCGCCGCTTTTACCGAATTCCAGATAGCTTCCATAGAATTAATTTGCCAAAAATATTTTTAAAAACCGATTAATAGTCTGTTAGGAGCCGCTACGAAATAACAATTTCATTTCTGACCATTTCGTTAGGAGCCGTTACAAAATAACCATTACATTTCTGAACATTTTGTTACGGCTCCTTATGCCGGTTACAGCATTTCAATGTTACCGTTATTTTTAACACCGGGAGATCCGAACAGCTGAATTTAATATGGTGCCGTTTTAAAGCATCAACTCTGTTGTGTCAAACCGGATAAAAACTGGATTTGGAATTTTTCGACAAAAGTTATCAACAATTTTTATCCCATTGATATCAAATAATAATTATCACGTAACTATGCAAAGCCTTTATCTGCAATCTTTTTTTTCCAAGGTGTTTTTTTCAGGTATTTTAAGCATATCGGCACTTACATTAATAAACAAACATTATTCCTTTTTTTTATATTCTCGCAAATCCTGCGATTCTCTCTCATTTTTTGCCATAATCTACTTAATGAATTTTTGTTTCCATATCACATTGGAAATTGTTGAAAAAGTATGCCCGGCTCTGTAGTATAATTTTTTTTACTATAGTGATTGTCGGAATATTGTTCCTGTTGATGCTTGTTAAAACCGACGGAATAAAATTTTGGCATTTACCATAAATAAAATGACGGGAGGTTTTGCCATGAAAAAAAGCAGACCCATAATAGGAATAACTGCCGGCGATCCAGCGGGAATCGGACCCGAAATAATATTATCCGCCCTTAGTAACCCGTATGTTTATGAACTATGCAGGCCTGTTGTAATAGGAGATCTGGGGGTTCTTTCCGAGGCAAAAAAATTCTCCGGCAACGCAATAAAATTCAATCCTGTCCGGCATCCTTCCGAAGGAAGGTTTGAAGCCGGATCTATCGATCTGGTTTCTCTTTCCGAGCTTGATTTCAATGAAAGGTCATGGGGAAATCCCACTGTTCAGACGGGAAAAGCCATGGTTGAATATATCAAAGCCGCAACCGGCATGGCGGTAAATAAAGAGATATCCGGAATCGTTACATGTCCCATCAATAAAAAAGCAATGCAAATGTCGGGGTTTGCTTATAACGGGCATACCGAACTTATAGCGGAATGCACAGGAGCAAAAGATTATGTCATGATGCTTGCCGGCGACAGGCTCAGGGTCTCTCTGGTTACCATCCACATGCCCCTTTCAAGAGTGCCGGAGTCTGTTACAACCGAAAATATATCAAAAACAATAAAAATTACCGGAAAAGCTCTTGTTGAACGCTTCGGCATCGATTCTCCGGAAATAGCCGTAGCAGGTCTCAATCCTCATGCAGGTGAAAGCGGAATATTCGGAAATGAAGAAGAGAATGTCATAAGACCCGCGATAGAAAAATCGGCTTCCGAAGGGTTAAGAGTTTCGGGTCCCTATCCGCCGGATACGATCTTTTACCATGCATTAAACGGAAGATATGATACTGTTGTCTGCATGTATCATGATCAGGGACTTATTCCGTTTAAAATGATACATTTCACCGATGGCGTCAACACAACACTCGGAATCCCGATAATAAGGACT
>CAZOEH010000480.1:0-2579 GCA_964578785.1 uncultured Desulfonema sp.
AGGCCTGGCCCTTACGATGGCCTGATGCTCCCAGGTCCAGGCTTCGTTAAGCATGTAATCCCTGTATCCATCGATATGGCTTACCAGAAGACCTGAACCTCCGCTTGGGCGCAGCCGCATATCCGCTTCATAAATCATTCCCGCACGGGTATAGGAAGTCAATATATGCACAATTCTTTCTCCAAGCCTTGCAAAAAACTGGGAATTTTCAACCGGCCTCGGACCTTTTACCGTCCGGCCTTCAGCGCCTGAATGGAGGAAAACAAGGTCGATATCGGAACTATATCCCAGTTCAAGCCCCCCCAGCTTTCCATAGGCTATAACAGCAAAACCTTTTTCGTATTTTTTCCCGTCCAGAAAACAACGCGGCCTTCCGTGTTTTTGAACAAGATGTTCCCATGAAAGTTCCAGTACTTTTCCTATTATTACTTCGGCAATATATGAGAGGTGATCGCTCACTTTCATAAGAGGAAGACCTCCCGTGACATCGGCAGCGGCAACACGAAGAGTGTTTACCTGTTTAAATATGCACAGCTCCTCGATCTGATACTCTAGATCAGCGGAATTGATTCTTTCCAGCCGTCTTTCGATCTCTTTTTCAAGATCGGGCTTTAGCGGTGGAACATAAAGAGTCCTTGAATCAAGAAGCTCATCGAGAAGAACCGGATGCCGGGCCAGAAAGGAGATAATCCATGAGCTTGAAACGGCCAGTCTCACAAGATGTTTCACTGCAACCGGGCTTTCAAGCAGAAGGGACAGATAGCATGTGCGTCTTTCTATTGCCTTGAGCAGGTCAACGATGTGGTTCATTACGGAAACCGGATCTCCGGACATTCCCGCCTCTCTTAGAAACAGGGGAATCAGTCTGTCCAGTTTATGCCGTCCGCTCCCGCTGAGGGCGCGTGTAGACGGATCACTGCGCAGATGTTTGAGCAGGTTTATTACCTCTTCAGGCTTTTTGAAACCTGCCGAGATGAGAATCCTTTTGTTCTCTTCTTCACTGCTAAGTGTTTGCCAGACTTTATGTAATTCTTTTTGACTATTATCTTCTTTCTTGCCGGCTCCGTTTCCTCCTGTCTCTAGAAGCCTGCTGAAGCGGCCCTGAACTTTTTCTCTGTGATTTTCAAGCACTGTTTGAAATAAATCCGTGCCGGAAAAGCCCATTGATGCGGAAAGAGCTGCCGCCTGCACCGGGTCTTCCGGCAAACTGTGCGTCTGGTGGTCGGAAAATTCCTGCAAATGATTATCAACCGAGCGAAGAAATATATAAGCATCTTCAAGTTCATCACAGATATCTTTTGAAACATAATTGTTTTCTGCGATGGTTCTTAACACTTTTACTACACCGCGTTCCTGAAGAACGGGTACAACTCCACCCCGGATAAGCTGAAAAATCTGGGCAAAAAATTCTATCTCACGGATTCCTCCGGGACCCAGCTTTATGTTCCCCTTCATCTCTTTCTGCATAACCTGAAGAGCTATTTTTTCCTTCATATCCCTTAAGGATTCAATGGCGCCGTAATCAAGATATCTCCTGTAAACAAAAGGTTTGAGTCTTTCCAGAAGTTTTTCCCCTTCAACTTTATCCCCGGCAACTATCCGCGCTTTTATCAATGCGTACCGCTCCCACTCGCGCCCCTGCTCCTGGTAATAATCTTCCATCCGGTCAAAGCTCATAACAAGCGGGCCGCTCTCTCCGTAGGGTCGCAGCCGCAGGTCGACACGAAAAACCATCCCGTCATAATCCGTGGCGCCGATAATTTTAATCGGGCGGCGGCATAGGCGAATAAAAAAATCATCGTTATCTGTTGCTGTTTTTCCGCCTTTCGTTTCTCCCTGTTCAGGATATGCGAAAACGAGATCGACATCTGAAGAAAAATTCAGCTCGAAGGCTCCGAGCTTCCCCATTCCTATTACAACCGGTTTTTGTTCGCGGCCGCTTGTGTTCTCAGGCACCCCGAACTCTTGTTTCATGATTTTGTAAAGATGTGAAATTGCGCCGTCGATACAGGCATCCGCAAATCCTGAAAGATCTCTGCCCGTCTCAGAAAGGCCGGCGACGCCGGAAAGATCACGCCATGCAATTCTCAGCATCTCCCGTGAGCGGAATTTTCTCAGTATGCTTCCTGTACTCTCTTCGTTTTTTATGCCTGATAAAAGACGCTTTACCTTTTCGGCATACAAGCCGTCGGGATAAGATCTCTTAAGGTCTCCGCTTTCGAGGATATCTGCAAAAATGGCCGGGGTTCTGATACAGTTTTCTGCGACAAAGCCGCTTAAAGCAAAAACAAACTTCAGTTCCGGAAAAAAATCCTTATCCTTTATAATATGCTTGTCTATATCAATACCGGTATCTTTAAATGCCGAAAGGAATGAATCGAGTTTGTTGTTTAAATCCGGCAGAAGTTCTTTTGGAATGGCAGGAAGAGGCATGGGCGCCTTTTTATATTTTTTATCGGGTTAAATGTTTCTATAATAGCATCTGTTTCCAATTCGGAAATAGGCAGTTTTGAGCAAGCTCAAGGAAATCCCGCAGATTGACACCGAGATCGCACAAAAGGGCCATTTCCGGATGGAAA
>CAZOEH010000481.1:0-2575 GCA_964578785.1 uncultured Desulfonema sp.
TAAAAAAGAGAGCCAATACCTGCAAACATTGCGGGAAAGAAGTGGCAGGGCAATAAAAATTTATCAGACAGGATATCACCAGTTGTCAGTCGCCGGGTTACAGTAGTCAGTTAGCCGGGAATCCCTGAACCCTGATCCCTGACAGCCGGCAACTGTTATTATCCTGTTAATCCTGTCTGCTTTTTAGTAAAGAAACCCCGGTCATTGAGGCCGGCTTTTCGATCTCCATGATCTCAAGGATAGTCGGAGCAATATCTCCCAGGGCACCGCTTCTTAATACGGCTTTCTTTCTCGAATCATCAACAAGTATAAGAGGAACGGGGTTGAGAGTGTGGGCGGTATGTACGTGCCCCTTTTCATCAATCATCATTTCGGCATTCCCGTGATCCGCGGTAATCAGAAGAACCCCTCCCTGTTTTTTTACCTCTTCAACAATCTCACCCACGCAGGAATCGACGGTCTCGCACGCGTTTATAGCGGCCTTAAGAACTCCCGTATGCCCGACCATGTCCATATTTGCAAAATTGAGCACGATAAGATCATAGTGCGCGGACTTCAAACGGGAGATCAGTTCCCGTGTTACCAGTTTAGCGCTCATCTCGGGTTTTTTGTCGTATGTGGGAATATCGCGCGGAGAAGGAATAAGGCAGCGCTCTTCTAAAGGAAAAGGTTTTTCTTCGCCTCCGTTGAAAAAGTAAGTTACATGGGCATATTTCTCTGTTTCGGCTATCCTGAGCTGCTTTAAACCCTTCCTGCTTATCACTTCACCGAGAATCTCCTTTAAATGAACGGGAGGGAAAGCAACCGGCAGGGTAAATTTTTCATCATATTGCGTCATGCATACATAGCCGGCCAGCCTGGGATAACTCTCTCTTGAGAAAAATTTGAACCCGGAATCGGTCAGGGCACGCGTTATTTCTCTTGCCCGGTCGGAGCGGAAGTTAAAAAAAACTACGGCATCTCCGTCCCGGATGATCCCTTTGGGGTTCCCGTTTCCGTCCGTTATCGCGACCGGTTTGACGAATTCATCCGTCTCGCCCCTCATGTAAGCATTTTTTACGGTATCAACCGGATCTTTTTCCTTTATGCCTTCTCCGTACGCAAAAAGCCGGAAAGCCTTTTCAACCCTCTCCCACCTGTTATCGCGATCCATTGCATAATAACGCCCGCAGACAGATGCGATACTTCCTGTACCTGTTTTTTCGATAAAATCCTTTAATCTCCGGATGTACAAAACACCGCTGTCGGGAGGAGTATCTCTCCCGTCCAGTATCGCGTGGATATAGATATTCTCAGGGCCTTTTTCCTTTGCCATGTCAATAAGAGCAAAGAGATGGTTTATCTGGCTGTGCACGCCTCCGTCGGACAGGAGCCCCATTAAATGGAGGGAACCGTTTTTTTCCTTAACCTCCTTCAAGACCCTGCAAAGGGCTTCGTTTTCAAAAAAACTTTTATCCCTTATCGCTTTGTCTATTCTCAAAAGGTCCTGATATACCACTCTGCCCGCGCCGATATTGAGATGCCCGACCTCGGAGTTTCCCATTATGCCTTCGGGAAGACCGACCGCTTCGCCCGAACAAAGCAAACTTGTGCACTGATATTCCGATTTTATCTTATCAAGATAAGGCGTTCTTGCGAGGGCTACCGCATTTCCTTCCCTCTTATCTCTCATTCCCCAGCCGTCAAGTATCATCAGCATGCAGAATCCGGGTTTACTCGACATATACTTCAGACCCCCCGATATTGTTTGTTTTTTTTGTCATGCCGTCCGTCATAATTCGTTTTGCATCCGACCATAATCCCTCAAGATCATAAAACTTCCGGACCGACTCATAAAAAACATGAATTATGACATCCCCGTAGTCGAGCAAAACCCACAGCCCTTCATTTTTCCCCTCTACACTGAGCGGTTTCATTCCTTTCTTTTTCAGATTCCGTTCAACAAAATCGGCTATTGCTGCAACCTGACGGTTGGAGCGGCCGCTGCATACAATGAAGAAATCCGCAACGGAGGTAAGACCCCGCACATCAAGCACAATAATATTTTCGGCCTTTTTCCCAAGAATGGCATCAACATAAAGTTCAATTGACCTATCAGTTACCTGCCTCTCCTTCTGAGTCTTTTTAACCGTCATCTGTATAATCCCCTGCTCTTTATGAAAAATTCCACTTTTTGCGGCGTCAGGAAGCATGCGGATTCCCCTTTTCCTGTCAGCTCCCGGATTTTTGTGGAAGAAATATCCAATTGGCTCACTTCAAAAACATACACTGTGGGATTTGTCTCATGAATGTAACAGGAATCCTGTGATGAAAAGGAATATCCGCCCGATATTTCCGCATTAAGAAAATCATCAAGCGCCGTAAGCTTATCACCCGAATTCCGGCAGCTTAATCCCGGTCTTGTCATGACAATAAAGGGTACAAGGCGGAAAAGCTCTTTAAAAGATCTCCAGGTGTTTATCTCAAGAAAAGCATCAAACCCGACAATGAGATATAGCAGGGTTGGTTCGGTCCGGAGCTCCATAAAATGCCTGACCGTATCTATCGTATATGAAGGGCCTGATCTCTTGAGTTC
>CAZOEH010000482.1:0-2570 GCA_964578785.1 uncultured Desulfonema sp.
CTCGTTGAGGTCCATCACCACGGCTTCATAGAGATCTCTTTTTTCTCCCCAGTGATAGTAAAGGGTCGAAATATCGATGCCTACGTCTTTTGCGATCATCCGGGTTGTTGTGCCGTGATAACCGTATTCGCTGAAGACCTTGCGCGCTGAGGCAAGGATTTTTCCCTTCATGGAGGAAGGATCCTGTCTTGCTTTTTCTAGTGTTGAAACCATCGGTTCTGATATTTCCTTGTGCCGGTGAGACCTTTGCATAACATCTTATAAGCCGGCAGGGGTAATCGGATTTGCTGTTTTACAAGAATAATATCCGGACTTCGACACGGCAGCAGATCCACTTCCATTAGACCTGGATAGCCCCAGTGTATATACACTCATGAAGCCATTGTTTCGTCTCTGCCTGTGTCTCTTTATTGAAAATCAGGGGCGTTGTTATGGTGCGTAAAAATTTCTTGTGAAACGCAAACCTGATTACCTCTGCCGGCCTCAAAGAGATGTTATGCAAACTTCTCCCAGTTTAAAAATCCATCAAACTTGTCCCACAGACCGCTTCCAACATTTGATGGATAAATACACGCCCTCTATTCCGGTGTCAAGTTTTTTCCCCGGAACATTAAACAACTCGTATCCGTCATGCCAAAATATGGATACACCGATGGAAAAGATTGAAGATCCCCGCAGCATGCTACGGGGAATGCGCTCTCTATCGCGGTTCAATAGACCGGTAAGGGACAGGATATTATTCAGACATTCTATTCATTCATCCGGTATGCGCCGTTTAAAGGAAAGACATACTTCTTCCAGACCCTTTCAAATCTCTCTTCATCAAGCGCCGGTTTCTTAATCATTCCAAGGCCAAGTTCCATCTGTGCCGGCGTGCTCCCGGGCTTCGAATAAAGCTGAAGAGCGTATTTTGAAAAATCCCTGACCATGAAGTCAAATATCCTGTCAACAACATCATCATCGACTTTATATATAAGGACGTTTTCAATAATAAGCTGTCCATAAGCGACAAGAGTGAATAACTCCCCCAATGTAAGAAGAAAATCGATATCCTTGCTCTGTGCTTCGCTTGGAGTTGCCTTTACAAGGAACTCCTTCAACTTCTCAATCTGCGACTTGAATATCCTGATATTCGGAAGATCAAGGCTGTTATAAGCCAGGTTGAAATCGTGGAACCGGATTTTCCCCAGCCCCCTTGTCGCTCCCTGGTTAAAAAGAAAATCATCATTGGATGGATCGTTTCGTTTCGGTATTTCCGGAAATTGCCCCGGATTGAAGAAGTAATTGGCCATGAATTTGATTATGAGCGCCATGTTTACATGGACGGTTCCTTCGAGCTTCGGAAGGGCCCGTATATCTCTTGCCGCCATTTCGAAATACATATCCCTCTCAAAGCCTTTTGCGGCTATGACATCCCACAGAAGGTTTATGACCTCCTCCCCCTGCGTCGTTACTTTCATTTTTACCATCGGATTATACAGAAGATAGCGCCTGTCTTCGGGAGAGGCCGATTTCATGTAATCGGCAGCCCTGTTCGCAAAAAGCTTCATTGCGAAAAGGCGCGCGTAAGCATCGGTGAAGAGCATTTTTATATGCGGAAAATCGGTGACATATTTGTTATAAAGCTTCCTATTGGCCGCATGATCTATCGCCTCGAATAAAGCGTGTGTACAGATTCCTACTGATGCCCAGCCGAGATTGTATTTGCCGACATTGATCGTATTCAACGCCGAATCCCAGGCCTCCTGCCCTTTTGTAAGGATATCATCTTCCGTAACCGGATATGAATGCAGGGCAAACTCCGCTACATATGACTGGCTGTTTACGACATTTTTTATGCATTCAAAATTTTCATGCTGCGAATCAGCCGAAAAAAAGACATATTCGCCGGTATCGGATTCTTTGGCAAAAACAGAAACTATCGCCGCCTTGTTGGCATTTCCTATATAGTATTTCCCGCCGTCCGCCCTGTATGTTCCGTCAGGCATCTGAGTTAGCATCATTTCACTCGAGTAGAGATCGGCTCCATGCTGCTTTTCCGAAAGGCCGAATGCGAAAATTCCGCCGTCTTTCAACATCCGGGCCGCTTTCTTTTTCACCGCCTCGTTTTTTCCCATCCAGACAGGCCCCAGTCCAAGTATTGAAACCTGCCATGTGTACCAGTAATGCAATCCGTAGAAACCCAGTATTTCATTAAAGTCGCATATTCTGGCGGTATCCCACCGGCATTCCTTATCGCCGTATGCGGAAGGAGTAAGGAGCGTTGAAAATATTTTTTCATTCTTTATAAAATCCAGAAAATCTTCATACCAGATCCTGTTCCGGTCATCCTCTTTCAGTCTGGCCTTGCCTTTATTTTCAAAAAACCGGATTGTCTTTACCATTATCTCTCTTGATTTCTCATCAAGATGCTCAAATCTTTCTTTTTTCGGATTCAGTAAATTCATTTTAGCAAAACTCTCCTGTATGATTGAATTTTTATCTTAGCAGCCGGATATTGTGTCCTGCGTTTTTCTACCCCTCAAGTGGATACTGAAAAGAGCGGCGGGGAACAATCCCGTAAGCTTCCT
>CAZOEH010000483.1:0-723 GCA_964578785.1 uncultured Desulfonema sp.
ATCCCTGCCGCCTTGAAACCTTCCTTCCCGTATTTCATATTGGCCTCAATAACATAAAGCTTCCCTTTATATTCGCATATATCAATACCCACATCATCCCATCCGCATGAAAGAGCCGTATAAACCGCGAGATCGCAAGCGCTCTGCGGAACCGAATCAAGTTTTATTTTCCCGCCGGCTGCGACATTACATCTGAATTCACCATTTACGGCTATTCGCCAGTAAGCATGAACGGTTTTCCTTCCGATTACGATTACACGAAGATCACGGCCGGCGGGCAGATATTCCTGGATGTAAGCGGTTTTCGTGAGAAGGCAGTACTTTTCAAGATCATCACTGTTTTGGATGAGATATACCCCCCTTCCCATCGATGATCCCCTCGGAATTTTTCCGATAAAAGGAAATTTGAAGTATTTTGTAATGTTTTTTTTCTGTACTGTTCCGAAAAAAATCCGCGTAACCGGATGAGGTATATCCGCGAGCTGGAAAAGAGCCGTCTGCTTTATCTTGTCCTGGACATATTTATAGGTCTGCCGGCTCGGGAAAGTCTTTATACTCATGGAATCAAAGAGATCGGAATAAAAAGTGGAAGGATAATATATTTTTCCCGCATTTCTTATAAGGGATGCTTCAGACGGAGAATAATCGGAAAAGTTAGGTTTAACGCCCAGAGTCACGACATTTCTGCACTCTTTAAGTCTTGATTCCAAAGCAATGACAGGC
>CAZOEH010000483.1:733-2558 GCA_964578785.1 uncultured Desulfonema sp.
ATGCCGACCTGGATATGGGCACATCAGCCCAGTATCTCTCTATATCAAGCGTCAGATAATCGCCGGCATTGTCTGAAACGACAATCCTTGAAGGAATATTATATTCATTCACATGCTGTTCTCCTTCAAAAGACGCCCTGTACAGAAGATCACCCCATGTATCAAATATCTCAACCTCTGCTGCATCCTGACAATCCCTGCCGAAGTATATCTTCTCTGCGACTCCGGACCATTTTTTTCTCAGAGCAAGGATGCATCTCCCGTTTTCGGCATACGTAACCGCTGCCGAATCGAATTCATAAACAGGAACTCTTCCGGAGAGAAGCATAATAACATCCTTTATCCGTACCGGCACTGAGATAAAGTTCTCCAGTCCTGCATTATCAGAACGATCTTTATAAAATGTGTTATCGGCATGTGAAACAAAATAGAACCATTCCCCGTCTGAAGCCAGGTTTGCTACGGGCCGGCCCAGTATGTCGCGCAACGCCATGGAAAATTTATCCGTATCTTCCGCAACCCATGCGATATTCGCCGAAATCAGCGCTTTGTTTTTGCCCGAATAAGTTACACGGCCGGTTCCTTTAAATGTTTTTATATTACTGTTTTTATCTTTAATCACCGATAAAAGTCTCTCCGCCTCCGGTTCATATGACCCAGGGGTTTGGGCAGATCCGAAAATATTTGCCGATATTTTATCAGGAAGGCCGGCACAGGCCGAAACAGAAAGAACCGAACAGAGAAGAAGAAAAATACGAACGGGTCTATTCATATCATATCAGCGCCCTTCCCCCGTGATTTCACGCATCTTTGATTTTATGACATCCTGATCCTCTTTCTTATAACGGAGTGAACGGCTGTATGCTTCCAGGGCATTTTTGCCATCATTCATCTTCATGTATGCATCTCCGAGATGTTCGAGAATAACCGGATCTTCGGGAACAAGGCGTACCGCTTTTTTCAATACCTCAACAGCTTTGTCATAACGACCCATCTTGAAATAAACCCATCCGAGGCTGTCTGTTATATATCCGTCGTCCGGTTTATATTTCAAAGCCTCCGTGATAAGCTTTTCCGCCTCTTCAAGTTTTTCGCCCATTTCAGCATACGTATAACCCAGATAATTAAGGGCATTTGCGTTTTTAGGATCTATCCGTAACACCGTTTTCATCTGCTCAAGGGTTTTATTTTTTTTGCCCCACTTGTCATAAACAACGCCTAAGCGAAAATATAACCTGGAATCTTTCGGATCAATTTCTACGGCCTTCAACAGGGCTTTCTCGGCATTTTCATATTCCTCCAGCTCTTCATGAAACAAGCCGAGGTAGAACAGAAATTCCGGATTATCAGGCTCCCTTTCAATTACGCCCCTTATGAATACGATCGCTTCTTTCAGCTTTCCCTTATTCTGATAAATAAGAGAAACATGCACTGCCGCATCCGAATAGAAGCGGGAATCGCTTTCAACCTTCAGGAAATGCGGAAGGGCCTTATCCTCATTCTTCAATGCGAAAAAGGAAAGCCCTGCGATATGATGCAGATCCGAACTTTCAGGCGCCCCTTTCAGCATATCTTCCAGAATCAGAATCGTATCATTATATCTCCTTGTATCCAGATAAAATTGAATTACATTTACCACAACATCAAAGTTGGAAATGCTTTTTGCACCGAGATTCCGCAGAATTTTTTCCCCCTCCCGGGGCATGTTGTTCTTATTATAAAAATATCCGAGTTCGAGAGCAGCCCGGATGTTCTCGGGATTCTTCCTGAGCATTTCATTTAATATCAGTATTATTTTATCCTTCTCACCGCTTATAGTGTAAAG
>CAZOEH010000484.1:0-585 GCA_964578785.1 uncultured Desulfonema sp.
CTCAAATCCGTTCGCACATGACTTTTTACGAATTCATTATAAGCGTTCCCGGAAATTAAATAATGAAATATATAGATAATATTGAATTAATTACAAAACCATTTAATAAAGCTGTAATAACGATAGGGAATTTTGACGGTGTCCATATAGGACATCAGGCTCTTTTCCATGAAGTTATCGAAAAGGCGGAGGCCATAAACGGAACTTCGATAGCCATGACATTTAACCCTCATCCTGTGAGAGTGTTAAAAAAAAACGGTCATCCGCCTCTGATCACAGTACACGAACAGAAGACGGAACTCATTGAAAAAACAGGTATCGACGTTTTAATTTGTGTTCCTTTTACCCTTGATTTTGCAGCAATACCGGCGATAGATTTTGTAAGGGATCTTCTTGTCAAAAGAATCGGGATGAAAGCGATTGTAGTCGGAAAAGATTACACTTTCGGAAAAGACCGCGAAGGAAATCTAGAATTTTTAAAGAAATGCGCAAAGGAATATGACTTTGAAGTAATAGTAGCCGACTGGATACCGATTTCAAACAATCTTGAGGGGCGGATCAGCAGCACAAAAATACGTGAACTTG
>CAZOEH010000484.1:595-1272 GCA_964578785.1 uncultured Desulfonema sp.
CCGCCGGTAAAGTTGACGATGCGCAGCAGCTTCTCGGCCGTTATTATCAGATAAGAGGAACGGTCATGACCGGCCGGAACAGAGGCGGCAGGCTTCTCGGATTTCCTACTGCAAATATAAAACTGCATGACGAACTTTGTCCCAAAACAGGAGTTTATGCGGTAACCGTCGAATTCATGGAATCCGGATACAAGGGTGTGGCAAACATCGGATACTGCCCGACATTTGAGGATAATATTTTTACTGTTGAAGTTCATCTTCTTGATTTTAACGAAAACATATACGGCCGGAATATCAGGGTAAATTTCATCAAAAGGATCAGGGACGAACTGAAATTTGCAGATATCGGTGAGCTTTCCGGACAGATAAAGAAGGATATTGATGAGGCGCGAAGGATATTGTCTACGTAACTGAAAAAAAGATAATGAACAGAAACACAGCCATTTCTTTTTTCATTGGGACCGCAATCTCTGTTGCAGCATTATACTTTGCCTTCAGAAACATTCCCCTTGCTGATATTTCAGTTTACATCTCTTCCATAAACTATTTCTGGATAATCCCTGCTGCCGCGGTAAGCCTTTCAGCGTTTATCATGAGAGCGCTGAGATGGCAGTCAATACTTGAACCTGTCCGGAAAATAAGCTTTGCGCAGGCATTTCATCCTCTCATGACAGGCT
>CAZOEH010000484.1:1282-2553 GCA_964578785.1 uncultured Desulfonema sp.
GGGAAGGATCGGAGAAGCGGCAAGGCCGGCCATCCTGATGAAAAAAGAAAAAGTGCCTTTTTCGACCGGAATAGCCACTGTTGCCGTTGAACGGATATTTGACATCGTTTTACTTTCCATTCTTTTCATAACCATAATAGCGGGTATAAAGATTGATCCTGATCTTGTTGTTGATTTCGGGGGCTACCGGCTAAACAGCACTGATCTTTCAGCTGCCGGTAAAAATCTCGCCGGAACCGGCGCAATACTTTCCTCAGGAAGTTTCCTGTTTTTTTTTGGTAAAACCAGAAATTTTATAGGCATTATTATCATGAAACTGCCTCTTATCTTCTTCTTTGCCGGTCCGCCTTTAAAAAAGAAGATTGAAAATAAAATTTCCCTTCCGGCGCTGCGCGTACTGGAAAATTTTTCAATCGGTTTTTCAATGATAAAACGACCCCGGACAATATTGATATGCACCTGCTACACCATGGCAGTCTGGGTTCTTACCGCCTTTTCATATTACCTACTTTCCCTCGGCTGCCCGGGAATCGGTCTCTCATTCACGGAACTTACGGCGGTTATGATTATTGTCTGCTTCTTTATAATTCTTCCTTCCGCTCCCGGATACTGGGGTCTCTGGGAAGCGGGCGGAATTTTTGCAATGTCTCTTTTTGGAGTTTCCGCAAAAGATGCCGCGGGTTACACCCTGATAAATCATTTGATACAAATGGTTCCGGTAATCATAACCGGTCTTGTTTCGGCAATGATAACCGGAGTCAGCATCGGATATACAGGCAATTCAGTCGAAAAAGTAAAAGAAGGAGTTTAATTATGGCGCTGCTCGATATACTTACATATCCGGATGTATTCCTGACGAAAAAAGCGAAACCGGTGGTGAATATTGATGACGCTCTTAATAAAACGATAGATGATATGATTGAGACTATGTACCACGCTCCTGGAGTCGGTCTTGCATCGACTCAGGTAGGATGCGACAAAAGCATAATCATTTACGATCCTTCTTCCGGTGAAGATCAGAAATCGCTGACCGTTCTTTTGAACCCTAAGATAATCGAAGCCTGCGGAGAAATTGTTTCCGAAAATGAAGGCTGTCTGAGCGTGCCGGACTTCAGATCCGATGTAAAAAGGTCGGCATCCCTTATCGTTGAAGCGCTCGACAGAGAGGGAAAACCGTTAAAGATAGAAGCAGAAGAATATCTTGCAATTGTTCTGCAGCATGAAATAGATCATATAAACGGAATATTGTTTATTGACCGGATCAGCGCTTT
>CAZOEH010000485.1:0-517 GCA_964578785.1 uncultured Desulfonema sp.
TGAGCGGAATTGCTGTTGGAAGCTCCTATGCCCTGATGGGACTTGCGATGGTAATCATATATAAAACCTCGGAAGTCCCAAATTTCGCCCAGGGCGAGATGGCGCTTATATCAGTTTTTTTTGCGTTCATGCTTCTTGGTCATTATGGGGTGCCTGGCTATATCGCTTTCCCGGCAACTCTTGCTTTTGCGGCTGTTCTCGGGTTCCTTCTTGAATTTACTGTTTTAAGAAGGGCAAAAAATCCGAATGTGCTCGGCATGATCGTCATAACGATCGGTCTTGAGATGATACTGCTGGGGCTTGTTTCCTGGAAGTTCGGCGCCGATCACAAGGATATGCCGTTTCCTATCTCACCGTATGAAAGTTTTGCGATGGGCAAAATATTCGTAAGCACTCTTGAGGTTCTGACCCTGTTTGTGGCTCTTGTCATGATGGTGACTCTTTTTCTCTTCTTCAGATTTTCAAAGCTCGGCATGGCAGTAAAAGCTACTCAGCAGAACAAAACGGCTGCCCGGCT
>CAZOEH010000485.1:527-2547 GCA_964578785.1 uncultured Desulfonema sp.
ACCAACCGGATAATGATGCTTACATGGGGTATATCTTCTGTTGTCGGATGCGTTGCGGGACTCCTCCTTACCCCTGTTTCGATGGAACCATTCATGATGTGGGATCCGATGTTAAAAGGATTTGCCTCTGCTGTCCTTGGCGGAATGACTTCTCTTCCGGGTGCTGTTTTCGGAGCGTATATTCTCGGCATTATTGAAAACCTTTTCGGCGGCTATGTTTCAATTGAATTCAAGTCTGTTGTGGCATTTGTGATAATTGTTCTTGTTTTATGCGTCAGACCAAGCGGGCTCTTTGCAAGACATTATGTTAAAAAAGTTTGACGGCTTCGTAAAAAGTCATTCTGCACCATAAACTGTAACAAACAAGAAGAGGAGGAGCTATGAAAAAGAAATTACTGAGTATTTTTCTTGCAGCAGCCATGGTTTTCGGCATTTCGTTTTATGCCGTGGCGGAAGAAGGTGTCACCGATACCGAAATCCATATAGGGCAGTGGGGGCCGCAGACGGGTCCTGCAGCAGCCTGGGGATCGGTCGCGCGCGGAACGGATGCCTATTTCAAAATGATCAATGACGAAGGCGGCATAAATGGACGCAAACTGATCCTCCACATGTTCGATGACGGATATAACCCGGCTAAAACAAAGGCGGGAGTAAAAGATCTTCAGGAAAACACAGGAATGTTTGCATGGGTTTCCGGGGTCGGATCTGCCACGGGTCTTGCAGTCAGAGATTATCTTATGGAAAAGAAGATTCCCTGGGTCGGCCCTGCGGCAGGCAATCAGGTGTGGGTAATGCCTCCGAGCAAATATCTCTTTGCAGTATATCCCCATTACTTTATAGAAGCCAAGGCGCTATGTAATTACGGCGCAACAAAGCTTGGAAAGAAGAAATTTGCCATAATTTACCAGAACGATGCCTATGGAAAGGAAGGTTTGGCAGGGGCTCAGGAAGAGATGGGTAAATTAGGGATGAAACTCGTTGAAGCTGTTCCGGTTGAAGTGACTGATAAGGATTTGAATTCCCATGTAATGAAGCTGAAACAGTCTGAAGCTGATGTTGTACTGTTGTGGGTTATGCCGTCTGCCGCAGCTGGTGTTATGGGAACTGCGGCAAAAATGCAGTTTGCCCCACAGTGGATGAGCACTAGCACATGTTCCGATTTTCCGTACATGCACGCAGCCACCAAAGGGTTGTGGACGGGCTTGATAGCCGCCAGTTTCGGAGAAGTTCCCGATTCTCCCAATGCGCTGATGCAGAAATACAAAAAAGCCTATGAAAAGTACGCCGCCAAAGAGGAAAGATGGGGAGTATTCTTCTATGCCGGATTTGGTTTTGTTGAGCCTGCTGTTGAAGCCCTGAAAAGATGCGGGAAGGATGTTACCAGGGAGCGTTTTGTAAAGGAGATGGAAGGACTGAAAAACTTTAAGGGAATCCTTGGAAAGGTTAATTACAAGCCTTTTAATGAAAAAGATCCTTGGAGCAGGCAGGGAACCAACGAGGTCTTTCTTGTTCAATGCACCGAAACTGGTGGTTACAAGCAGTTGACCGAATGGACGAAATACGAGTAATCATATCAGGATCACCCGCAGATGAGTTTGTGATCCTGTGAGGATTCAAGGGGTCAAGGGGTCAGTGGTTCCATGGTGAGCCCGGAATCCCGGACCCCTTTCTCTCATTAATCGGGAGAATAACCTTATTTATTAAAACATAAAGAAAACAATGCCATTTTTTAATGTTGATAAACTATCTATTTCTTTCGGCGGACTTAAAGCTCTCCAGGATATAAGTTTTGAGGTCAATAAAGGGGAGATTTATGCTATCATCGGGCCAAACGGCGCCGGGAAGACCACCCTTTTCAACTGCATAAACGGTATATACAAACCTGATTCCGGGAATGTTCTTTTTAAAGAAAAAAAGATTCAGGGCAAAAAGCCGAATAAAGTGGCGCGTCTCGGCCTGGCCCGCACTTTTCAGAATATCGAACTTTTCAGCCATATGAATACAATGGAAAACATCATGC
>CAZOEH010000486.1:0-2543 GCA_964578785.1 uncultured Desulfonema sp.
GTCTGTGAAATCGGTAGGCGGATTCTTCAAAAGCGGCCTGAATTTGGCTTTATCATTTGCCTTGGTATATGCCTCATCGGCGGAAATCCATCCCCTGTTGTATAAATCCATTATTGCATCATCTAAAAGCTGCATGCTGTATTTTTTACCTGTCTGCATCATGGAACTTAACTGGTGCGTTTTTGACTCCCTTATCAGATTCCGGACAGCCGGCGTTCCAATCATGATTTCAAGTGCAGGACAGCGTCCTTTCTTGTCAATTCTCTTGAAAAGAACCTGAGCGATTATTGCCCTTATTCCATCAGATAATGTTGAACGGATCTGAGCCTGCTCGCTTGCAGGAAAAACCTCAATAATACGGTCAACGGTTTTTGCCGCGCTTGAGGTGTGAAGTGTACCAAAAACAAGATGACCGGTGGATGCCGCTTCAATTGCAAGCGATATGGTTTCAAGATCACGCATTTCACCGACAAGGATAATATCCGGATCTTCACGGAGAGCTCCGCGAAGGGCCGCGCTGAACGTTTTAGTATGTAATCCGACCTCCCTGTGATTTACAATGCATCCATGGCTCTGGTGAACGAATTCAATAGGATCTTCAACGGTGATGATATGATCTTTTCTCTGCTTGTTTGCCACATCTATAATTGCGGCAAGAGTTGTCGATTTCCCGCTCCCGGTGGGGCCGGTAACAAGAACGAGACCTCTCGGAAGGAGAGCAAGCTTGGAAATTACAGGAGGAAGTCCGAGTTGGTCCGCGGTCATGACTGTACTTGGAATTTCTCTGAAAACTGCGGCAACGCCGTATTTCTGCATGAAAAAATTCGCACGATACCGCGCAAGTCCCGGGACTTCATACCCGAAATCTATATCGCCGGTCTCTTCAAATTTCTTGACCTTATCTTCGGGAGCTATTTCATAGATCATGCTTCTCAACGTATCGGTGTCAAGAATCTTGTATTTAATTCTTTCAATGTCGCCTCTTATTCTCAGGGCAGGAGGCTGTCCTGCAACAAGATGTAGATCGGAAGCGCCCTGCTCATTCATAAGTTTAAAAAAAGCGTCGATTTTTGCCATTGGTAAACTCCTGCCCGAATTGGTTCCCGGTCTCCGGATTTATCGGGCCGGGATTTATGAAAGGAACCAAAATGTTCCGTCTCGCCTGCATACTTTGAAAACAGTAATTTTTAAAAGATATCATTAACCGGGAACAGACCAGGCCGCTTTAAAAATATAAAGTGGCCATCCGGATGTCAAAAACGGTATAAGAAACCGTAGCCAAAATGCCCCGGTTATTCGCAGCGGCCTTTAAACCGCCTGGACGAGCAGTTTAATCTTTGCATCCTCTTCGTCCAATTCCTTCTGCTCTCCTCTGCCCATTTCCAGCAGTTTGGAATGTGTTTCGATTATGGAAGCAATACGGGCTTCCATTTGGATTCGCTGGCGCTTGAGCTCTGCGATATCTTCCTGCAACTGAAACAGCCTGTTGTTCGCCCGGCTTAAAATCTTTTCGGCTTTTACTTCAGCATCTGCAATAATTACTTCGGCGGATTTCTGTGCATTATCTTTCATCTGCTCCATAACACTCTGGGAATTTAACAGGGCAAGCTTGAAAGTCTCTTCTCTGTTCAGGTGTTCTTTTATATCCTGCTTCAGTTTGTCGATATCATCTTTCAGTCTCTCATTTTCATTAATCCGTAACTGAAAGGCATCTGCAATGTCTCCTAGAAACCCGTCGACTTCCCTTACATCAAATCCTCTGAAACTTATTTTAAATTTGTGCTGAATAATATCAAGAGGCGTCATATCCATATATCCTCCTTAACAGATAAGATAAAATCATGAAAGAGTGAAGGCAAAATTATAAAGGCTGCCTACAATAAATTTTTCAAGAAACACTATTACGAGAATAACGATAATCGGCGAAATATCTATACCTCCCATATATGGCACTCTTGAGCGAATGGGATAAAGAACGGGTTCGGTTATATTATGAATAAACCTGACAATTTGATTATACGGATCCGGGTTTACCCATGACAAAACAGCGCGTGCAATAATCACCCACATATAAAAATTCAATACATAATGAATTACAGTAGCCGAAGCTTTCAAAAAATTTCCCAGAATGAACATCAGGAACATAACCTTTCATATAATGTGCATATTATAACTATTCTCGATACGAAATCAGATTATCGATAATAGAGAGTTTCCGGGTGGAAACCAAACATAATTTCTGTTTATCAATAGAAATAATTCTGATATAACTAATTATATTTTCAAAGAATAGTCAAGAGATTTCGATAAAATTCATTGACATGCGCAAACCTGACGGTTGACAATGAGCTAAAAGATTTGGAGGTTAAATGGCAAAGCTTAACAGGAAAACCGGTTTTATCGGCGCCGGAAACATGGCGGAAGCATTTATCGGAGCCGTTACACGGGCAGGAATCATTCCTTCGACAATGATCTATGCAAGCGATGTAAACTCGGACCGGCTCAACATGTTAAAAAAAACTTACGGCATATCGGTCATGGAT
>CAZOEH010000487.1:0-2526 GCA_964578785.1 uncultured Desulfonema sp.
CCGCCAATACGTATTTGAGAGTATCCTTCGAGCTCTGTTTCTTTTCTATCGGACCGAATCGACGATAATCCCAGTTATTCCTGAAATCATTATGTGAACAGCTATCCAAAATATTATGCAATTCCATGCGGAAATCTTTCATTTATTATCCTTTCTTATGCAGGAAGGAGATGCTGATACATAATGGGTATTAAATATAAAAACGCACTGTCCGGAATAACCCGCTAATAGTTCAACCGGTTAATATTTTTATCCGTAGTGCAGCTTAATCCATATTATATAATAGTATTTACATCAATTTCACAGAAGTAATTATGGAATGCAAACGAATCGATCAGAATTTGACCCTTGCAGGAGAATCGCTTCATAAATCTATGGAATGTAAACACGGCCTAAAAGGATCGGAAAATCTGAAACAGGGCCTTGATGGTTTTTTCTTTTAACGCTGTCAAACCTGTTTTGCCGCCGCTTTTCGCGGAACACCTTTGTGCGTGGATACCGGCCCTTTTATTTTTGCAGGAACTCCGGCAATCACAACGCCTCTTTCATTAAAATGGTTGACTACAACAGCGCCGGCACCAACGATAATATCTTCCGACAGCGTTATATTGGAATTGACTACAGAGGCTGCTCCCAAAAAGCATCGATTGCCAATTACCGCGCTGCCCGCAATACTTACATTATTGGCAAAATGACAATAGGAGCCAATTTTAACACCGTGTCCGATTTTTGTTCCGTGAGCAATCAATGTATGGTGATTTATTTCTGTAAATTCATTCAATGAGCCTCGGACAATCGTTACATCAGTTCCAATGAAACAGTTGTCGCCGATTAATACTCCACCAACCTGAGGTTGAATGATCCTTTGCCCGTTTTTATCCCAAATCCAGGCAAGACCCGTTGCACCTATATACGAACCGGCTTCAACAGTGATATTTTGCCCAAGTATGGAATGGTCATAAATAACAACGTGAGGATGAATCTTTGTGCCTTTATTTATGATACATTTTCCTATGATACTATAGGGCCCTATATAAACATCAGGATCTATGACTGCTTCCGGGTGAATGATGGCGGTGGAATGAATGCCATAAGCCTGATGATCTCTGAAAAAGATCCGGCACAATTGATAATAGGCAAGCTGGGGGTCATTTACAATAAGAAATGAATTACAATTCTCCAAGGCCGGGATGCTCTGGTTTGAAATAATGATACTGTTTTTTATTGCGGAAACATCGCTTTCAATGGCAGCCGTTAAGTAATATAATCCAGACTCTTCAATTTTTTTAATGCTACAGAATTTATCTATTCGTATATCGCAGCCATGCGCACAGCAATCAGTCCCCAGTTCAATTAAATGGGCTGCCAATTCCCGGAGGGAAACAGGGTTCTTTAATCTGCCTACTTCCATCGTCACAAGCCTCATATTGGTTATGGGTTCCATTGGTTCAGAAAACGTACAGGATTTACATACCATATTTCATTATCTTGATCATCCATTCTTTTCTTTCCCTTTTCTTAAATCAGGCGTAGCTGTAAAAAACAGTATTTCATGACGACATTATCTTCTGCAACTGTGTTATATGAAAGAATACCACGGCTTACTTCACCAACAATAATTTCCCATTATTTCATTTTCACAGCAGGTACACCCACGTATATACCTGCTTCTGTAATATTCTTACTTACATAAGCCTGCGAGCCAATTATGGAATGAGGCGCTATTTTTACGCCGGGACCAATAACTGCGGCTGTTCCCACATGCACGCCCTTACCGATAACAGTACCACCTACTTTCTCACCCGTGTGTCGTGAATAGATCGTCATGACATTCGGAGAAATAAACGCATCATCTTCCACGGTCACTTCAAGCGCAATAGTACATCCATATCGCAATGTGACGTTGTTCCCGATCTTGTTCCTGCCTGATGACCTGAAATAGCTGTCTACAAAAACATTATTACCGATTCTGGTACCCGGCTTCAGTAAAACATAATTTTCGATCGTTACGTTGTCGCCAACGATTACATCCTTATCAATCTTAACGAAAGACCCGCATTTAAAATTTTTGCCGTGTTGAAAATCATCCGCAATATCACAATATTTTCCCAATTCCATTATCGTTACCTCCATATTTTATTATGAACAAATTATAGTGCAAATCTTCTCCACTGCTTCCTCTTCTAAATCTGCATAAATCGGCAAACAGATTACCTCTTGTGTCACCCTTTCTGCTACCGGCATCATACCAGGCTGCGCAGAATCAAGTCCACGGTAGGGTGGAAATTGACTGATTAATGGATAGAAGTAACGACGGCCAAATATGTTATTGTTTTTTAGTTTCTCGTACAGCGCATCACGGCACATGCCGTAACCCATCTCATTGATAAAGATCGGGAAATAGGAATAGTTGTGTTTGACTTCAGGCATCTCTTTTAAAAAGGTAATCCCTTCCCGTTTCATCAACCTTTTCCGATACCTCTCGGTTAAAGATTTACGGCGCTCAACGGCAGCATCGACATACTT
>CAZOEH010000488.1:0-2514 GCA_964578785.1 uncultured Desulfonema sp.
AGACGGTTCGCGCATGGAGCGGTAACCGCCGTAGCGCTTATGCTTACGATCCCTTTAATGTTCAGGCTGGGAGTTCGTCCCGGTTATCTTGCAGGGTTGTACAGGGATATTCGATGAAAAAAGAGCTTCTCGTCATTTTTGCGAGAGAACCTGTTCCCGGGCTTGTCAAGACGAGGCTCGCGCAAAATGTCGGTTTTGCCGCTGCCGCTGCCCTGTACGATCAGATGATGCGCCATGTCGCAAGGAGCGTGATTTCGCGCCATTACGATATCGTTCTCTGCAAGACGCCTGAAAGCGGGAGTGGCTGCTTTGAAGATATACTTCCCGGTGTAGTTGTCAGGGATCAGCCGGAAGGGGATGTCGGGGAGAAAATGTCGGGTGTTTTCAGGTCGGAATTCGCCCGCGGATACGGAAAGATCTGCTTGATAGGAACCGATTGCCCAGGCATATCATCTTCCGATATTCTGCGGACCTTTGAACTTCTCGGAAAATCCGAACTTGTGCTGGGACCTTCCCGTGACGGGGGGTACTACCTGATCGGCCTGTCGGTTTTCCGCCCGGAATTGTTCGCGGGCATTGCCTGGGGTACGGACGGGGTTCTTTCCGGCACTCTCGGAATTGCCCGCTCCCTCGGCATCGGTTACGGGTGTCTTGCGGTCAGGGCCGATATCGATGAGATGGCCGGAATCGAAAGGTACATTTCAGAAAATCCCGGAACTGAGCTCTCATCAGCTTTTGCAAAAATATTAAACGAGACGGGAAGAAAAAAGGCGGAGTAATGACCGGCCTGCTGTTTGCATCCGTGATTCCCGTTTTATCTCTGAAGAAGGAGTTTGGGGCATGAAATACGACCACCAGATAATCGTTATCGGCGGAGGAAGCGCCGGACTTGTTGTTGCGGCCGGAGCTGCAGGCCTCGGCGCGGATGCCGTCCTTGTAGAGCGTGAAAAAATGGGCGGTGAATGCTTAAACAGCGGATGTGTTCCGTCGAAAGCTTTTCTGCGCTGCGCCCACAAGGCCGCCGAAATCAGAGAATCTGCAGGATTCGGAATCAGGGCAACGATGGACGGGGTCGATATGGAATCCCTGATGCAGAGGGTGAGGAGCGTGATCGGGGAAATAGAGCCCCATGATTCCGCTGAAAGGTTCAGGAGCCTCGGGGTCAATGTCATAAAGGGCGAAGCCCGGATAGTCGATGCTCATCATATAATAGTCGCTGAAAAGGAGATAAGCGCAAAATATATCGTGATAGCGACCGGATCAGAAGCCGTTGTGCCACCGATAAAGGGGCTTTCGGGAACGCCTTACTACACCAACCGGAATATATTTTCCATAAAAAAACTTCCTGAAAATCTTGTGGCGCTTGGCGGCGGGCCCATCGGGCTTGAGCTGGGGCAGGGGTTTTCCCATCTTGGTTCGAAAGTTACGGTCATAGATATGTCGGAACGGCTTTTTCCCAAAGATGATAGCGAAGCCGGTCTTCTGATGGAAAAGGTGATGCGCGGTGAAGGCATGGAATTTCACCTGAGAGCAAAAATAGTTGAGGTGGTTCAAAGCGGCGGTTCCGGGATGGTGAGGATCGAAAAAGAGAAAAAAATACTCGATATTCCGTTCGATGCCCTGCTTGTCGCATTGGGAAGGAAGGCTGTGACCGATGGTCTCGGGTTAAATGACGCGGGAATTGCCGTGGACAAAAGGGGCTATATAAAGACTGATGACCGCCAGCAGACAAGCGTGCCCGGAATATATGCATGCGGTGATGTTTGCGGAACTTACCAGTTTACACATATGGCCGGATACCAGGCGGGAATTGTTCTTCGAAACATCATATTCAAACTTCCGGCAAGGGTCGATTATTCAGCCGTTCCGTGGGTTACTTACACCCGGCCTGAAGTAGCCCATGCAGGTTATACCGAAGAGAGCGCGAAGGGAAAAGGAATTCTGGGAGAGAGCTTTCTGTATGATCTTTCCGAAAACGACAGGGCGAGAACTGAAGGGGATGCTCACGGGTTTATAAAGATTGTGACGGATAAAAAGGGGCGGATTATCGGAACAACCATCGTAGGGAGAAAAGCGGGTGAAATGATTGCTCTTTCGGTTATGGCAATCGGGCGGAAGCTGAAAGCGACATGCTTTATGAATATGGTATTTCCGTATCCGACGGAATCTGAAATCTACGGCCTTGCATCAAGGAATATAGCAAAAAAATCCCTCAAACCCTGGATGAAAAAAGTGATCAGGATGATGGTATGATTTGTTATATTTATCAGATATTACATGGTATATTTATTGTCACGCATATTCCGGGGGTTAATTTATACGGTCAGCCGGGCGGGAAAGCCGCGAGAAATTTTTTCTTGACTTTGGCGCAGTTCTCTAATAGATAAGCAATCCTTTCAAAGACTTTAAAAGACTGATCCCCAGTAGCTCAGTCGGTAGAGTCCCGCTGGAAGCGGGATTAACCACTGGGAAATGCGAGTAAAGACTGGGAGGTAAAGAAAGATAGAGAAAAGA
>CAZOEH010000489.1:0-2506 GCA_964578785.1 uncultured Desulfonema sp.
TCCCTACAATGACATAAAAAGCGTCAAAGAGGCTGTGAAAAAGCATGGCCGGAAGATTGCATGCATCATAGTTGAGCCTGTAGCAGGAAACATGGGGCTTGTTCCGCCTGCCGGCGGATTCCTGGAGACCCTGAGGGAGGTGACTGAAAAATCCGGAAGCCTTCTCATATTCGATGAAGTCATGACCGGCTTCAGGGTGGCTTACGGAGGCGCGCAGTCACTGTATGGAATTACGCCCGATCTGACGTGTCTTGGAAAGATCATAGGCGGAGGTCTTCCAGTGGGAGCCTACGGCGGGAAACGTGAAATCATGGAGCAGATCGCGCCCCAGGGGCCTGTATACCAGGCTGGAACATTATCCGGCAATCCCCTTGCAATGGCGGCGGGAATTGCGACTTTAACGCAGATTAAAAAGCCCGGATTTTATGACCGGCTGGACAAAAGATCTGAAATTCTTTTGGCAGGACTCACCGAAGCTGCATGCAGGTCGGGTATAGGAGTTTCATCGGCAAGGGTGGGTTCGATGCTCGGACTCTTCTTTACGGGTAATAAAGTTACGGATTATAAGAGCGCGAAGAGAAGTGATTTGAATATATTTTCCGCTTTTTACAGGGGCATGCTTAATGAGGGTGTCTATCTTGCGCCATCCCAGTTCGAGGCCCTTTTTATATCTTCGGCTCATACGGAGAAGCATATAGAGCGCACAATTGAATCGGCAGGGAAGGTGATGCGGAGGTTGAGGCGAATATAGAAGATCCCGCCAAACCGATTGGCGGACCTTTGGCGGACATCGGAAATCGATGTACGACATTCGATATTCGGCTTATAACGATGTGCGAGTAACGGAGGCAGTATGGGTAATAATTTCAAAGCTACGATTTTGCTTGCCGTAATGACGGCTTTGATTGTCCTGGCCGGGCAGATGATGGGCGGCACAGGCGGAATGATAATCGCTCTTTTTCTTGCGGCGGGAATGAATTTTTTCAGCTACTGGTTTTCAGACAAGATTGTTTTAAGAATGTATAAAGCAGTGGAGGTGACTCCTGAAGAGACGCCGCAGGTTTATGAAATAGTACGGAGGCTTGCAGTGCGTGCCGGTCTCCCTATGCCGAGAATTTATGTGATACCCGAAAAATCGCCCAATGCTTTTGCCACAGGAAGAAATCCTGAACATGCGGTTGTTGCGGTTACGGAAGGACTTCTTGAGCTTATGAACAGGGAAGAGATCGAAGGCGTTCTTGCCCACGAACTCGCGCACATAAAAAACCGCGACATACTGATAGGTTCGATTGCCGCAACTCTTGCCGGGGCGATCATGGTTATTGCCGGCATGGCGCGGTGGTCGGCGATTTTCGGAGGATCAAGGAACAATGATGATGAGGGCGGAGGCGGCGTCATCGGCCTTATTGTAATGTCCATTGTAGCTCCTTTTGCGGCAATGCTGATCCAGATGGCTATTTCCCGGTCGAGGGAATATATAGCTGATGAAACCGGAGCAGGCTTTGCCGGTAATCCGAAAGGACTTTCCGGCGCGCTGGCAAAACTCGGAGCCTATTCCGGCAGGCTTCCGATGGATGCAAATCCGTCGACAGCCCACATGTTTATCGTAAACCCACTTTCCGGAAGAAGCCTGATGAGTCTTTTTTCGACCCATCCGCCTCTTGAAGAGAGAATAAGCCGTCTCGGGGGCAACCGGATTGAAACAAAGAATGATGATTCCGGAATAAAAAGGGGCGAACAGGAGGCTAAATCTTTCTGGGACGGACTATCCCGCTGATAGGCATATCTTATATGTATAACGGCTTTGCGGCTTAGTGTGTAAAATTAAATTTTTACGAGTCGATCAAGGATGATTCCCCGCCAATTTTATGTCAAAAAACCGGATTAAGGAAAAAAATACACACCACTATATATTGGGGTCATATTTTGCTTGACATACAAGAATTGATTGTCTATAGATTTTTATAAATCGGCAGCGGCTCAATTTCCCATATTTCGATATTGTGATTCCAATATGTTATGAAAGTGCTTAATAAGCATTCCGGAAAGGAACATAATATTTTTTTCAGCGATACAGGGGATTAAAAATATTGAGGAGAAACCGGGAGTGATCAATACTTCAAGCGATGAGCGGCTTGTTGAAAAGTATATAAATGAGATGAAAACCGGCTCCGCTGTCAAATTGCTGTTTGCTATTATTGAAAGATGCGCCAAGGGAAAGGAATTTTCAAAGGCTGAATCCTTAAGGGAAAAGCTCATGGAAGTTGACCCGATGGCGCTTAGCGAAATCATAAGGTCTGCTGAAATCATCGAAGAGGAAAAAAGCGGATCTCTTGACAGAGCCCATATGGATATCTGGTCCGGCCTTTACGGAGCACTTACTCCGGAAGAGGCTAATGCTCTTTTTTATTCGATGAAAGAAGTAGTTTACGACGCCAATCAACATATTTTCAGGAAGGGCGAGTATAACTCCAGGCTTTATTTCATAGACCATGGCGAGCTGAAT
>CAZOEH010000490.1:0-2505 GCA_964578785.1 uncultured Desulfonema sp.
CCGCATTGCACAGGACGTACTTAATACCCCCGGGACTTGCTTTTGCAAACTGCCATTTCATACCGGTCGGGAAACCCGCCCCTCCCCTGCCCCTTATACCGGAGGTTTTTACTTCTTCAATTATCTGATCGGGGGTCATCTCCTTAAGAGCCTTAGCCACTCCGAAATAGCCGTCCCGCGCTATGTATTCGTCAATAATCTCGGGATCGATGATTCCCTTGTTACGCATAACCCAGAACATCTGGTGAGCAAAAAATGGAATATCATGCATGATCGGGATCGTCTCTTTTGAAGCCGGCTCAACGTACTGGAGCTTTTTATACGGACGGCCCTTCAAAAAATGCTCTTCAACAAGCTTTGGAATCTCATCCAGAGTAAGCTTCTGATAAAAAATACCCTCCGGATGCACCAGCATTACAGGACCCAGGGCGCAAAACCCGTTGCATCCCGTTTCAATAACCTGGATCTCCTCGTGAAGACCAAGCCGCTTCAATTCATTTCTTATAGCCTCTTTAACGGCAATACTTCCTGTGGAATGACAGCCGGTGCCGCCGCACAGCATTAACTGGGTTCTAATTTTATTCATTTGAATCTCCTGGAATATTACTTATGTAACCAAACCGTAATCAAATCTCTTAGGAGCCGTTACAAAATAACCATTACATTTCCGGCCATTTTGTTAGGAGCCGGTACAAAATAACAATTATATTTCTGACCATTTTGTTAGGAGCCGTTACAAAATAATCATTACATTTCTGGACATTTTGTTACGGCTCCTTATGCCGGTCAAGGCTTACGGCTCATTATGCCTGTCACGGCTTACGGCTCATTATGCCGGTCAAGGTATTTCAATGTTGCAGATATTTTACTGCAACAGCCTACCAGGAACCGTCGAGCCCTCTTAAACCGTTCATGTACAGTCTTCCGCTTGCGACAAAGAGCGAATACTTTGTAAGCAACAGAGGCAGGTTATAGGATTTCGCAAGGTTTATAACCTGCTCATCGGGTTTCTTGCCCCTTACAAACACAATTGCGACCACACCTGCTACCTGTGCGGTTCTTATGACATGTTCGGACGTCAGTCCGGTAAGAAGCAGACCGTTCTTAGCTATCGCAGATAAAACATCGTCCATAAGATCCGCGCTTCCGCCTGCAACAACGGTTTTATCAAGCTGATCATCCCCGGCAATAACGGAAGCTTTCAGTATTTCTTTTATCTCCGATATTTTCATATTTTTTAATCCGTTTCTATATCATTTATATCTGTCAACAACATCCAGAACCCTGTCCGAACTCACGGCGCCATGGATAGCCTGATTGGCAACCATTACCGGGGCAAGCCCGCAGGCTCCAAGGCAGCGAACCGTCTCAAGCGAAAAGCGTCTGTCGGGAGTAGTTTCTCCCTCTTTTATTTTGTATTGATTGCTTATCCGGTCCAGAACCTCTTTGATTCCCTTAACATAACAGGCTGTTCCAAGGCATATTCTTATGGTGTTTCTACCCTTGGGGATCAATGAGAAAAGGGAATAAAAAGAGGCAACGCCGAATAGTTCGCTTGAAGCGACATTCAATTTATTTCCTATGTAATCGATAAGTTGAACCGGAAGATAGCCCACAATATTCTGGCACTCCCTTAATACGGTTATCGAAGCGCCGGACTTATTCCTGTTCGAAGAAATGATTTCATTCATTGCCGTTAACATATTTTCTGTAATATCAGGATGCTGAAAATCTTCGTTCATATTAAATCTCCCTGAAATAAACATTTATCTGGTATCTGGTTACTGGAAATACATTTTCCCCTTTCAATTTCATAACAATATTAAAAAGTCAATGATATCATCGTAGATATATTCTTAAAATGTGAAAAAAATGACTTGTTGGGAATACGTCATCTGCCGCGGCTCCGCGGAAAGTCCGTCATCCTTGACTATTTCAAAATATTGGAATAATTAATCCCATCTCTGAGGTTAACCTGCCGTTAACTGAAAAAAATCTCCCTATCGGTTTAATTTTTGTATCAAACAGGAAAAATGAAATGAAAAATATTGAAATATTGACGGGAAAAGCAAAAGAGACCGCAGCCTTCATCAGGAAGCAAATTCCCTGCTCACCAGTAATAGGGATTCTTTCGGGAACAGGTCTTGGTGAAAGCCTGCAATCAATCAGTGCTTCGTTTTCCTGCGATTACGGGGATATTCCAAATTTTCCGGTCTCAACGGTTGAAAGCCATCTCGGGAAGCTTATTATCGGAGGTATGGGAAATCATATGGTTATGGCCATGCAGGGCCGATTTCACCTTTACGAAGGATATTCACCTGCGGAAGTCACCTTCCCCGTAAGAGTAATGCAGGAGCTCGGTGTAAAGATATTGATTTTAACAAATGCTGCCGGTGGACTTAATCCGTCATTTTCTCCGGGAGATATCATGGTTATCACCGACCATATAAATCTGACCGGGCATAACCCGCTTGCAGGCCCGAATTATGACGGATGGGGTGTTCG
>CAZOEH010000491.1:0-2488 GCA_964578785.1 uncultured Desulfonema sp.
CACAAATTTTTCCAGAGAAATAGGTACAAGCTGGGGATCGGGAATCGGTGTTCAGCCGGTAAACCTTATAGGGGGCGGCGTAGCATGGTCCGCTCCGTCGATTGATGACAGGGTAGGAGTCGGTCCTCAGAATAATTTTAGCAGTTTCGGTGGAACTTATGGTGTGAACACGGCTATTAATTTTCCGACAACTTCGGACAGGGCAAGCATAGGGTTTAATTTCGCAAGAATTGCCGGAACACCCCTTCTGCTGAATGCAAAACTTCAGGCAATGGAAGCCCAGGGAGAAGGAAAAATAGTATCCGCCCCCAAAATAGTTACTCTGGACAACAAAGAAGCTACAATAAAGCAGGGATTACGGTATCCTTATAACAAGCTTGATACTTCCGGCAACACGACAACGGTATTTGAGGATGTCGATCTTGAGCTTAAAGTAAAACCGCATGTTACTCCCGATGACCGGATTTCCATGGTGATTAAGATCAAAAAAAGGGATCTTGGAAATATAATAAGCGGTCAGCAATCCTTTACAACAAAGGAAGCTGAAACTGAACTTCTCATCAATGACGGAGAAACGGTAGTAATAGGCGGAATAATTAAGACAACAAAGAGCACGGGCGGTTCAGGAGTTCCTGGATTATCGATGATTCCGATACTTGGATGGCTCTTCAAGGCTGACGCAAAAACCGATAACAAGGAAGAACTTCTTATTTTTATAACTCCGAAGATCGTGCTTCTTGAGCAGCGCAGTTCTTTATAAACATACAACAGCGCTTGCTAACTGCTGCCTGCGAATCGGAGGCAAATCTTCCAGTAGTTTTCATTTCAACACTCCCGGTAAAAGGGGAGTGTTGAATCTATTTCAGGCGTCCTTTTTGTATCCGATCAATTTCCTTTTGGGCTTCAGAAGATAACTGGCTTCCGGGTGCAGCATTAACTACTTTTTTATAAAACAACAGGGCCTTATCATATTCTTTTAAAATTGCATAACCTCCGGCAAGATCCAAGAAAAGTTCAGGAAAGACCGGAGAATATTTTACAGCTCTTTCGAAGGAGCTGACCGCATCACGGGGGTTCCCGACCGCAAGATAAGTAAGTCCCAATCCGCGTAAAGCGATCGGAAAATTTGGATCTATCTTTAATGCGTCTTTGTAAAACTGCTCAGCCAAAGCAAATTCTTTTTTATTGTAATATGCCCATCCAAGATTAGTAAGGGGATAGTGGGGGGTAGCATACAGAAGATCTCTGGAGACTTCTTTAAAGCAAATTATTGCTGAATCCCAGTTTTTCATTGCCAGATATGCTGTTCCAAGATTGTTTCTTGCAGGAGCATAATCAGGTTTAAGATCAACTGCTTTTTTGAAGTGCTCGATCGCCAGAGGGAGCTGATCTTTTGCCATGTAGACAAGACCGAGATCATTATGAAGATGAGGATCATTGGCATAGATTTTTTCAGCTTTTAAAAGTTCATTAAGAGCAGCGGTGTAATCGTTTTGGCTCATGTAGGCTTCACCGACAAGCCTTCCCGCTTCCCCCTGTTTTTTTAATAATTCAACGTCTGTGCATGAAACAATACCGAATATAAAAAAAACAAATCCGGCATAACAAAACCATTTTTTATTCATCTTTTTTCCTCTGATCCGCTGTAAATAAAAGAAAATGGTCAAATGGACCGGGCTTTAATCCCTCGCTCGCGAAACCGGGCGTCCCTGTATAGCTTTTTATCTTTTTTTAAGATAAAGCAGGCCGGCAATTTCATCCGAAACACGTTTTACAAACATATTAAAATCTTTTCCGGCTAATGGTTTACCGGGAGCCGGAAATTTATCCAGACCTGCGGGGTGTATTAAAACAGGAAAATTTATCAGCGATTTGTCCGGCAGAACATTATAACCGGAAGGAAACGTATTTTCAAAATACATTTCCTGGAATCCTGAGAATTTAAGCGCATGTGCGGTCGAATCCAATACGGCAGTCTCTTTTGAAGATACCAGACCGGATTTAAGAGCGACGGCAAGACCTGCAAGACATTCACCTCCATGCGTACATGCGATATGCCCATTGCGGTTTGCGGTAATTTGCCAATCCATGATGGACTGTTCCTTTACCTCAATGAAAAAGACATTTTCTTTTCCTGCAATACGGTTGTATGCATCGACAAGATGGATAACTCTCGGCATTGAAACCGGGTTGCCTATCATTGCAGCCTGAGCGACACTTGGTTTAACATTAACCGGAACAAATTTGCGCTTTGCGGCATCGGGTTCACTGTAGTAATTGAACACCGGGTTGGCGTGTTCCGATTGAACGCCGATTATTTTCGGCAGAGCATCAATAATGCCCGTCTCGTAAAATTTTATGAATCCGTTTAACACTGCTGTTATGTTTCCGGCATTTCCGATAGGGATAAATAAGGCTTTGTTGCTCATATCGTACTCGAAATCCTGGGCAATCTCATATGAATAAGATTCCTGTCCGAGAATTCGCC
>CAZOEH010000492.1:0-2471 GCA_964578785.1 uncultured Desulfonema sp.
CGCAAGCCGGACACATTTCCATTACCAAAATTCCTTTTTATAACTATGCCGCTAATTCCAACTGTTAAACCACAATCATTGCAGCCTTTTACCGATTGATCAGGTCGCCTTAGTGAGCGTAGTTCTTCAGGCTGATGTTAGGAAATTTTATATTCGATCCTTCCAATAGTCAGGTTTTCTGTGAAGGTTCGCGATTGCCACGACAAGGATTTCCTGTTCTCGTATCTGGTACATAATTCCATATGGAAAACGCCGGGTTTGGCACCGCCTTGTTCGTTTTGAACAGGAATACCATGCTTCAGGGAATTCGCCAATCCTGTCCAGTGCATTCAACACTTCTGTCAGAAACGTATCGCCAAGACCAGGCACTTCGTAATTGTAATACTCGATGGCGTCATCCAACTCAATCCGGGCAATTTCCAGAAAATTTATCTTCATTATTTCATTACTTGTATTTTTGAAGGACTTTTTCTAATGATATCGCCTTGATCTTTCCCTGATCATACGCATCAATTCTGTCCTCAGCTTCTCTTGCCCATAATTCGTCAATTTCTTTATCAGGTTTATCAAGGATAGAAAGCAACTTGTCGATCAACTGGGCTTTCTCGAATGGCCGCAGATTTAATGCCTCTTTAAATACATTATCTGTGCTGGTCATTTTATCTCCGTTAAATCACAATGATTAATTGTTTATTGAAGCTCCCCGGCTCAGCGAATACATGTCTTGTAAGCGGTCGAATTAAAACCAGCCAGGACCGATCAGTTTAAACCCATCAGGTTCTATTATAAATTTTCTTTACCATTTTTGCCTTGTGGTTTGCAAGCATTGTTGCGCTATAGATTGCCTTTACCAATTATCTGTACGCGGATTTGCGGGGTACTTTGGAAACGCTCTGCACTTTTGAAGTTTCATAAGATATCCTGCTGATCAAAGAATGCTCGCGTTATTTGAACTTGCCGGCTTCAGTATTTCTTAAACGATTTATTCCACGGCTTTGTTGACAAAGAACCTGAAGAGGTTTTGATGAATGGGGTAGCGTTCCGTCATCATTTCAGGGTGCCACTGAACACCGAATACATTCCCGGCTGAGCAGTGCTGAAATCCTTCCACCAGGCCGTCCCGGCTCAGTGCGGCCGGAACCAGCTCCGGCGCCACATCCTCGCCGCCTGCCAGCAGCAATCCGTCCAGTCGCCGTACCATCTCTTCGGCCGCTTCAGGGTCGTTAAGCACAGGAAGCGCCACCGGAATTCCGCCCACTTCATTCACACTGCGGGAGTAATCCAGATTGGACATCAGCATATCCTGACCTTTGGTCCCGCGAACCCTGCGGCCGTTCAATTCTTCGTCTGAAACAAAATATGTGGTAATGCCTATAAGCGGTTTCATATCAGGTGTCTTTACTTCCGGATGGGGATATTATTTGCTCCCCGCTTCACCGGGCCTGTTCGTACCGTTCTTCCTCTCAATCAGAAAATAATAAATTTAATTATCCTGTTAACCGGATATATTCAAGAAGAGCCTTTTTACGAAGCCGTCAGGGCTGGAGCATACCGTACCCGTGCTCCCCGTGAAGGGACTGATCAAGGCCGGTGAATTCTTTTTCCCTGTCGAGCCTGAACCGGAACAGTTTTTCAACGATAAAACAGATGCAAAGGGTTCCCAGTGCCGCAAAGGCAATTGTTGCACCGAGCCCTTTGGCCTGGATAAGAAACTGGTTAAACACCGTCCAGTCGGACCCGGCGGCGGCCGATGCGTCTCTCATCCAGCTCTCCCTGATGAAAAAGCTCAGGAGGAGTACCCCGAGGCCGCTTCCCACTCCATGAATCCCGAAACAATCCAGGGAATCGTCATATCCGAATTTCAGTTTTGCGCTTAAAGCATAGTAACAGGCCATTGAAGAGCAGGCGCCGAGAATAAGGGCTCCGAAAGGCTTTACCACGCCGGCCGCCGGAGTGATGGCCACAAGCCCGGCAAGAATGCCCGACGCGAAGCCAAGAGAGGTTGCCTTACGGTAGATAATCGCTTCGATTATTATCCAGGTCAATGCCCCGCTGGCAGCCGACAACTGTGTCATGGTAAGGGCCCGGGCCGTAGCCAGCCCGCTTTGAACGGTTGACCCGGCATTGAAACCGAACCAGCCGACCCAGAGAAGCCCAGCGCCCATCATTGTCATGACCAGATTATTCGGCTGCATGGTCGTCTTCGGGAAACCCTCCCGTTTTCCTAAATATAATGCCACAACCAGGGCGCTGACGCCTGCCGACACATGAATCACGAGACCGCCGGCAAGATCGATCACACCGGCTGCGCCCGCGTTAAAGAGCCATCCGTCCGGCGCCCAGACCCAGTGACAGAGAGGGCAGTAAATCAGGAGAAACCAGAGCGCGATAAAAACACAGTAGCTTCTGAAATAGACACGCTCCGCCAGCGCGCCGCTGATCAGAGCAGGCGTAATGATGGCGAATTTTCC
>CAZOEH010000493.1:0-2464 GCA_964578785.1 uncultured Desulfonema sp.
ATCGTACTTCGAATATCGAATTTCGCCTGACCAGTACCTCGATATTCGATGTTCGATATTCGGCTTCCGCCTCTCCCCTCATGCCTCTATATATTTCTTTACAAGATCTCCGACTTCACTTGTAGTATAACCCATTTTACCGGCGGCAACATCCTTTAAATCATCGCGGAGAACTTTTTTCACTGCGTTCTCTATAAGAAGAGCGGCCCCTTCCTCTCCGATTGTCTCAAGCATGACCTGCGCAGCAAGAATCGCTGCGACAGGGTTTATAACCTGCCTGCCCGTATATTTCGGCGCGGAACCTCCTATCGGCTCAAACATCGAAACGCCCGAAGGATTAATATTTCCGCCCGCCGCAATACCCATGCCGCCCTGTATCATGGCGGCAAGATCGGAAATGATATCACCGAACATGTTATCGGTGACTATGACGTCAAACCATTCGGGATTCTTTACCATCCACATGCAGATCGCATCTACATTGGCATAATCGGTTTTGATATCCGGATACTCCTTTGCAACGTCCCTGAAGGTGCGTTCCCAGAGATCAAAAGCGTATGTAAGCACATTTGTCTTGCCGCAGAGGGTCAGTTTTCTACCCCTGTTTCTTTTCCGGCAGTATTCAAACGCGTACCGGACGCATCTTTCAACTCCTTTACGGGTGTTGATCGATTCCTGAATCGCAACCTCATCAGGCGTGCCTTTTTTAAGAAATCCCCCGGCGCCGGTATAGAGGCCCTCCGTATTTTCACGAATAACCGTAAAGTCTATATGCTCCGGCCCCTTGTTTTTCAGGGGTGTTTCAACTCCGTCATAAAGTCTTACAGGCCTCAGATTGATATACTGATCAAAATGGAATCTTAACTTTAAGAGTATTCCCTTTTCAAGTATACCCGGTTTGACATCCGGGTGGCCTATCGCGCCGAGATAGATGGCATCCGAACGGGACAATGATTCAAGAACATTATCTTCCAGCAGTTCCCCTGTTTTCTTATAATGCTCCCCGCCCAGATTGTAATTCTCATAGGCAAGCCGGAAACCGGATATGCCCGAAACCGCATCAAGTGCTTTGATGCCTTCCGCGATAACTTCAGGCCCGGTGCCGTCTCCGGGTATCACTGCAATTTTATATTCCTTTGTCATTATATCCGATAACCTCGCAAATAGTCGATAATAAAAATCCTCAGCCCGCAGACAATCAAACTCACGATATACCTTCAGATGCCTGGCGGGGGTATGGGCTTATGCATACTGCCGGAATCTTTTCCATATCCTTGACAACGGCAGCAGATCCACATCCATTGGACCTGTGCAGCCCCAGAGGATAAGTGCTCACGAAGCCGTGTATCCTGTCTGCCTGTCTGATCCTTGTCGGTCACCCGGGGGCGTTGATTATGTTTCCGCATAATTTTCCGGCGGTACGCAAAAGCCCATACCCCTGCCAGGCACCGTTTCACCTAACCCTTGAATTACCGGATAGTAATTCATAAAGCTCTATGAGTGAGCATAGCGTGTCCGATCCGCACTCACCGTTTTCGCGGACTTCAGCTTTTGTATGTTTCATGCTTCTGTAAAATCGCAGGGTTGTCAGAGGTCCTGAAATTACATATGCAAGGCCAGGGAGAAAAAGAGCTATTGACGGCTGTGCCGCAATAAAAATCAGTACAAGAATCGCCGAATCTGCTTGTGGTCTTAGTGGCTCTGGCAATCTTTCCGTCCGGCATGTCAAACACAACGGGAACTATAACAGCGGCAGCGGAATATTTTACGGATCTCTTCTGTTTTCTCATCAGATATAACCCAGAATGCTTAATCCCGCTTTAACCTTGTTTCCGACTGTAACGGAAATTTTTGCATCGGCAGGGAGATAAACGTCAAGGCGTGATCCGAAACATATCATGCCGAATCGTTCACCCCTTATCACGGGATCTCCTTCCTTCAGCCTGCATATTATACGCCTCGCGATAAGGCCGGCTATCTGTACCATGCAAACGGCTTTCCCTTTATCCGTTTCAATTAAAACCGCGTTATGCTCATTTTCTTTCGATGCCTTATCAAGATTTGCAGAAAAAAATTTGCCCGGAAAATAGTTAATTCCCTTCACCTTTCCTTCGTGGGGAATACGGTTTACATGAACATTAAATACATTCATGAAAATACTTATCTTTATGCACTTTTCCGGAATAAAAGGACTTTCTTCCACAGGCGCAACAATAATCACTTTCCCGTCCGCCGGTGAAACGACGGCTCCTTCATGCATCGGCACAACTCTGTCCGGATCCCTGAAAAACCAGCAGATAAAAAAAGTGACTGCAAGACACGTAAGCGCGAGCGGAGCGGCGCCGGCCAGGGCAAAAACCGCTGTTGCAAAAGCCGCCGCAATTATAAAGTAAAAACCCGGTTTAGCAACAGGAAATGCGTGCTGATTATCAGGATCAGGTCTCGTAAAAGCGCCCATTATCTT
>CAZOEH010000494.1:0-301 GCA_964578785.1 uncultured Desulfonema sp.
ATTCTGCTGACTGCAACGCCATACAACAAAACATATCTGGATCTGTCCAATCAGTTGCGCCTGTTCGTTGAAGAGGATCTCGATATCGGCATTCGCCCGGAACAGTATCTGCGAGGTATGTCAGAAACCGAATTTTTACGGAGGCACCAGTGTTCCCCGAGGACCCTGGCAGCCTTTGAAAACAGCGAGCATCCCGATGACTGGCGCGATCTGATGCGACTCTATCTTGTCCGGCGCACCCGTTCTTTCATCCAGACAAACTATGCCAAAATGGATGAAAGCAATCATCGCCGGTATCTGG
>CAZOEH010000494.1:311-2462 GCA_964578785.1 uncultured Desulfonema sp.
CGGTTTGACGTAAATGACGTGGACCCGGATGATCAATATGCCCGGCTTTACTCGGACCAGGTAGTGGATGCCATCAATGATCTGGCGCTTCCACGCTATGGTATGGGCAACTATATTGCCCCGGACCCGGAGCATCCGCCCACACCGGCGGAACAGCGCCAGCTTCAAGATCTTTCCCGCGCCGGAAAACGCCTGATGGGTTTCTGCCGCACTAATATCTTTAAACGTCTGGAAAGCTCCGGCATGGCCTTTATCCAATCCGTGGAGCGCCATATCCTGCGAAACTTCATCTTCCTGCATGCCATCGAGAACGACAGGCCGCTTCCCATCGGTTCTCAAGACGCGGAAATGCTTGATACGCGCTTTTCAGATGAAGACAGTGACCAGGCTTCCGAAGACCTGTTCGAGAATGAAAATAATAACAATGAGAATGCTCCTGAAAACGAAGGCCTTCATACCGAGGCCGATTTTCGTAAGCGGGCAGCGGAAATCTATGACTTGTACGACCGGAAATACCAGCGCCGCTTCAAATGGCTGCGGCCAAGCCTTTTTATCAAAAAACTTGCCAGAGATCTTCGCGCCGATGCCCTGAAACTCACGGGCATCCTGGAATCCGGCGGCGACTGGGACCCGAAGCGGGATGCCAAGCTGGTGGCACTTTTTGATCTGTTGGCCCGAAAACATCCTTGCGACAAGGTGCTGGTCTTTACTCAGTTTGCCGACACGGTCCGTTATCTGGAGACCCAACAGCGCATCCGCGGGCTAAAGGATCATGCCGGAGTATATGGCGATACCGCCAATCCGACCCTGATGGCCTGGCGTTTTAGTCCGGTCAGCAATAAAAAATGCGATCAGGTGCGTCCTGAAAACGAACTGCGCGTCCTGATTGCCACGGATATCCTGTCCGAAGGACAAAACTTGCAGGATTGCGCAATTGTGGTGAATTACGATCTCCCCTGGGCCATCATCCGGCTGATTCAGCGGGCTGGCCGTGTGGATCGTATCGGCCAGAGGGCTGAAAACATTCTCTGCTATTCTTTTTTTACCGCCGAAGGCGTGGATCGTATCATTCGCCTGCGCAGCCGGGTGCGAAGGCGCCTGAGTGAAAATGCAGAGGTAGTGGGCAGCGATGAGGCCTTTTTCGAGGATCAGAGCGATGAACAGATCGTCCGAGATCTTTTCACCGAAAGATCCGGCATCCTGGATGGCGACGATGATGCCGATGTAGATCTGGCTTCCCAGGCCTACCAGATATGGAAGAACGCCATCGACCGGGACCCCGAGCTGCGGCGCCGAATCGAGCTTCTGCCCGATGTTGTTTATGCCACCCGCGCCCATATGCCGTTGCCCAACAAACCTGAAGGCGTCCTGGTGTATATGCGATCGGCCGAAGGAAACGACGCCCTGGCCTATGTAAACCAGAAAGGCGAAAGCATAACCGAATCACAGATCGAAATCCTGCGTGCTGCCGCCTGCGAACCTGATACTCCTGCCCTGCTCAGACAGGACAAGCATCATGAACTGGTCCGGGCCGGGGTCGAGCACATAGTCCGGGAGGAGAAACGGATCGGCGGCCAGCTTGGGAGTCCTCGCGGCGCCCGCTTCCGCACGTATGAACACCTGAAATCTTACATTCAGGAGTGGGAAGGCACCCTGTTCGAATCCACCTTCGGCGAGCTCAACAAAGCGCTTGCTGAAATCTACCGCTATCCCCTGCGGCCGGTGGCTATTGATACCTTAAACCGTCAGCTGAAGTCCGGTATCAGCGATCAGCAGCTTGCCGAGCTGGTGCTTTTGCTTCGAACCGAAGGCAGGCTTTGCATTATCCATGAAGATGAAAAAGATGACCGTGAGCCGCGCATCATCTGCTCCATGGGACTGAAAGGTGAGTATAAAGAATGAAGATTGATACTGCCGCTGTAAGAAAGTGCCTAAAGTCCTTTGATTTTGCGATGCTCTTTTGTGAGTACCTGGGCTGGGATCATCACGATGCCCGACTGAATATTATCCTCGACGGCCGGATGCTCCAGCTTCGGGCCTTTGCGCAAAAACGCGGCATGGTTGCCTATCTATATTCCACACCATCAGGCGAGCGGCTACCCGATCATGCCGTCCGTCGCAAAATCGAGCACCAGGCAGCCAAAAGCGCCC
>CAZOEH010000495.1:0-2447 GCA_964578785.1 uncultured Desulfonema sp.
GGTAAAGAGAATCTTGCAATAAAGGTTTTCAATAGTAAAAGCTTAAAGCGTCTCGGTTTCGGCGCAATAGTCGCCGTTGGAGCCGGAAGCCGTAACAAGCCGATGTTTCTAATTCTTAAATACAATCCGAAAGGCGCGAAAAAAACCATAGCGCTTATCGGAAAAGGCATTACCTTCGACTCAGGCGGAATAAATCTAAAGCCTCCCGGCTCTCTCGAAGATATGAAAATGGACATGTCAGGCGCTGCTGCAGTTGCCGCAACGCTTATTTCCGCAGCAAAAACGAAACCGAAGTTCAGAATAATCGGAGCAATTCCCATTGTTGAAAACATGCCGTCGGGAGATGCCACAAGACCCGGAGACATTGTTACGGGTTATAACGGAAAAACAATTGAGATCAACAATACGGATGCCGAGGGACGGCTGATTCTTGCCGATGCCATTTCCTATGTACTGAAAGAAGAGAGACCGGATATACTGATAGATGTGGCGACCTTAACCGGAGCTTGTGTTATCGCTCTTGGTGAAAAGATCGCGGGACTCTTTTCACCCGACGATGAACTGGCGGAGAAAATAATTCAATCCGCAAAAAAGACGGGCGAACGCTGCTGGCGAATGCCCCTGCCCGATGATTACAGGGAATTGTTGAAAAGCGAATTTGCCGATATAAGCAACATGAGCAGTTCGAGATGGGGCGGAGCCATAACAGCGGCTTTATTCCTCTCCGAATTCATAAAAGATACAAGGTGGGCGCACATCGATATTGCAGGACCCGCATACACCAAAAAAGAGACGGACTATTGCGGCGCCGGCGGGACAGGATTCGGCGTCCGCCTTCTTTGCGACCTTATACAAAAACTTTAACTGATCAGGAGACAGGAGTCAGAATTCAGAATACAGAATGAAGTTGAAATATATACAGCTTCTATTCTGGATTCTGACTCCTGAATTCCGGCTTCTGAACATTTATAAATTTTAATAATGCAAAAGATATCTTATTATCCGGAGATTCCATGCTGCAACCGATTGAATGGAAAGTAGTCCTGATAGACGATGAACTGGACATCAGAGAAGTCGTATCCATGACCCTCCGTGATGCCGGATATGAGGTTTTTACAGCCGGGGACGGTAAAACCGGTTTGAATTTATGCATGGAAAAAAACCCTCAAATAGTCATAACCGATATCAGAATGCCCGGCATGGACGGGCTCAAGGTACTGGAAATTCTGAAGGATAAATCCCCGGACATTGAAGTGATTGTAGTAACCGCTTTCGGGGAGATCGATTTTGCAATCCGCGCTCTTCAACTCGATGCGTCTGATTTCATCAACAAACCCATAAATGATGAAGCGCTCCATCTTGCCATGAAACGCGCCGGCAGGCGTTATACTTCCAGAAAACAGGTAAAGGATTACACTGCCCTGCTTGAGAAAGAAAAGGCCGACACGGCCCAGGAGCTAATGCGGACGATCTCTTTTAAAACCAACCTGATAGAAAGCTCGATGGACGGTATACTGGGATGTGATGAGCGGGGTGATCTGGTAATATTCAACAAGGGCATGGAAGAAATGCTCGGCTTTTCAAAAGGTGAAGCGCTTCACAGAATGAGCTTTGAACAGTTTTTTCAGCCCGGAGAAGCAATCCGACTGAAAGAAGAGCTGGCAGGCGATAAATACGGCGGAAAAGACAGGATCTCTTTCTTTGAAACAACGCTTCTCGGATCGAGCGGACGAAAGATTCCTGTCCAGGTATCCGCTATTTCACTTTTTGACAATGGAAAGGAGAACGGATTGGTCTGCTTTTTCCGGGATCTTCGTGAAATCCGTAAGCTTGAAAGGGAAGTCGAAGACCAGGCGCGCATACTTCACCAGGACAAGATGATGGCACTCGGAAAACTTGCGGCAAGCATGGTTCATGAAATCAATAACCCCCTTGCCGGAATCCTGAACTACAGCAGACTTATGATCCGTATTCTGAACCGCGGTATCCCGACAGAGGAACATCTGCAGAAATTCCACCGTTATCTTGAACTGATTGAAAGCGAAACCAACAGGTGCTCACAGATCGTATCGAGCCTTCTGACCTTTTCCCGCAAGTCTCCGCCTTCTTTCGGAGAGGTTCGGGCGGACGAACTCCTGCACCGGTGCATCATTCTCAGCCAGCACAAGCTTGAAATGAACAACATCAGATTCAGCAGCCATATCAGCGCCGACTTACCACCTGTCAAGGGTGATTTCAACCAGCTTCAGCAATGCGTTATAAACCTTATCTTCAATGCAATTGACGCCATGCCTGAAGGCGGAACCCTGACCTTTTCAGCCTCTCATGACAAGTCGGGCAAAACCGTCATCATCTCCGTAAAGGATACCGGGACAGGGATCCCTGAAGAGAATCTTCCCAGAATATTCGAACCCTTTTTTACTACCAAGAACAAGGAATATGGGGTC
>CAZOEH010000496.1:0-2446 GCA_964578785.1 uncultured Desulfonema sp.
ACCCGGAAAAAAGAGATCATCTGCATGGAGAACGGGTATCACGGGGTTACAGGCTTTTCGCTCCCTGCAACCGGGAGGGAAGTGTACAAGACGCCTTTTGCTCCGCTTACTCCGGGATATGTCCATGTTCCCTTCAATGATATCGATGCCGTAAAATCTGCGATAACAGAAGATACGGCAGCCGTGCTACTTGAGCCGGTACAGGGTGAGGGCGGAATACGTCCTGCCGATGATTCCTATCTTGTCGGCTTAAGGAAGCTTTGCACCGAAAATGAGATACTTCTCATATTCGATGAAGTCCAGACCGGGTTCGGGCGCACAGGAAAGATGTTCTGCGCCGAGCACAGCGGGGTTACCCCCGACATTATGGTGCTCGCAAAATCGATGTCAGGCGGAATTTATCCGATATCATGCGCGGTCTTTACGGAAGATATAAGCGATTTTCTCTATTCCCATCCCTTTATCATCATAAATTCATTCGGGGGTACCTCCCTTGCCTGCCTTACGGCCCTTGCCGCCATAGAATACATTGAAAAGAACAATCTTCCTGAGCGCGCGGCGCGGATGGGAAAAAGATTCATGGAAGGTCTTCTGGCGCTTAAAAAAGATTATCCGGAACTCGTAGTGGATGTGCGGGGAAAAGGGCTAATGCTCGGCATAGAGTTTCCGGAAGATAGCATAGGCCCGAGGATGGCCTGCCTTCTGAAGAAAAACGGCGTCATCTCGATATACACCTTCAATAATCCGAAGATTATAAGAATCATGCCCTCTCTCGTTATAACCGAAGAGGAGGTTGATTTCGTGATAGATGCGTTTGGTAAATCTTTGAAAGAGATAAGGGCCCAGGAAGCAGGACATAAATAAAGAATTCAGATGTCAGGAGTCAGAATACAGAATAGAAAAAAATGACGTGGTTATTCCGGCTCCTGACCCCCGGCTCCTGTATTCTCATGCTTCGTTCTGCTCGTCCCGTGTATGTGGCTTCACGCGGAAAATATTTTTTTAGAGACCTCAAAGATAGGATTAAAAACTATGCCTGAATTAAGACGCGCTGTCGGTTTGAGAACCGTGATTTCAACGGGAGCCGGAATGGCCCTTGCCACTGTTACCTATGTCTCATTTATAGAACTTGCGAGCTACCTTGCCGGAAACTCATCCTGGATAGCGATCCTTACGGCGGGAATCATGGCCGTGCTTGCCGGGTCATGTTTCGCTGAACTCAATTCGATGTATCCGACGGCGGCCGGCATAAAGCTTTTTATAGAAAAAGCCTTCGGTGAAAAGGCTGCTATCATCATTGCGGGAGTCTATGTTCTGGGACAGCTTTCCATTGTAGGGGCTGAAATATATATCCTTTCCCAGGGAATTACGCAGGGTTTCCCGGCAATAAATCCTCTCGTTTTTGCTGCATTTTTTATTCTGATACTCTTTTACCTGAATTTAAGAGGCATCAAATTTGCCGGAGCAACACAGGACATAATGGGATATGTGATGTTTACCGGACTTATCATCGTATCTCTTTACGGCTTTTACCGGATAGATTTCCAGTTTTCAAATCCGTTTGAAATCGGGACTCTTGACGGCTTCATCCAGGCCGTTGCCATCGGCATCTCATGCTTCATAGCATTCGAATGGGTAATAACAATGTCTGAAGAGGTAACGGACGTTAAAATAATTCCTAAGGGAATGATGCTTGCCCTTGGGCTTCTTGCCATAACCTACGCGGTTTTTTCAATGGCAATGACCTCTGTTTTGAGCAAAGAGGAACTAGGATGGGTACTAAAGCCCGAAGGTCTTCCGATTCCCCATATTCTTTACGGGAAAAAGCTTCTTGGAAATTTCGGGCTCTATTTCATGATAGGGATGGCCCTTTTTGCATCTCTTACTTCCATAAATGCCGGACTTATGACCTCATCCCGTTTTCTTTATGCAATGGCGAGAGACTGGTCTCTTCCAAAATTCATGGCAAGACTTCATCCTGTATATGCGACACCCTGGGTTGCGATGGTCGTAGTGACTCTTTACTGCGTCGCGGTAACGGCATTCGGATTCATCACCCGTTATATTCTCTGCATGATTCTTATAATAGCCGCGGCGGAGTGCATGATATATATAGTGATCGCTCTTTGCGTGATAAGGCTGAGACGCAAGGAACCTGACAGGGAGAGGGCTTTCAAGATAAAAGGCGGAATTGCCGGCCCGATACTTGTTATAATTATTTACGGGGTGGTCGGAGGTTTTATTCTTTTCGGGCCCGTCAAGCCGCAGGATGTAATTGACCAGAAAATAGCTCTCTTTTTCATTCTGGGGCTTCTTTCCATGGCGGCTTTTTATGTATTCGCCCTTCTTCCCGGCATGAGGGAGAAATACCGCAAGCAGGCGGAGGCAAGGAGCCCAAGGAGGAGAAAAAAATAAAATAGTTTTAGTTTCTGGTCTCTGGTTTTTT
>CAZOEH010000497.1:0-2442 GCA_964578785.1 uncultured Desulfonema sp.
CCGGTAAATGATACGGTAAGGTTTAAAGAAAATCTCGCGGTATTCACGAATTCCAAGCGCAAGCAGTTCTTTAGGATTTGCGCCCCGCTCGGGAAATTCGGAAAGCCTTAAGAAGGTTTTTTCGATCTGATCCAAAACGTAGTCCGCTTTTCGGGGCGCATCGTGCACGGCTATGTAGTCATAAAGCCCGGTCAGATCACGCGCCGCGTCATTGGTCAGGAAAACCTCAAACGGCATTACTGAGCCTCTTTCTGTTTGCGCAACCGTTTGATGACATCCCTTGCGGGAAGGACCCTGCCCTCCTCGATCTGACGCATCCCGAGCGCCAGGATTTTCAAAAGAGCCATTGTCTGCTGAGTCTGCTCGTAGCTATCGATGTCCTGTATAACCACCTTGGCTTCGCCGTTCTGGGTGATGATCAGCGGCTCCCGCTGTTCCGCGAGCTTTCTTACGATTTCGGCGGCATGAGCCTTCAGATAACTGATGGGCCTGATTTGGGTTGAAAGTTTCATGTTTTTTCTCCGTTTCCTGAGCAGGTCTTAATATAGTCCATAAACAGGTCGTGTGTCAAGATGGAGAATGGAGAGGATTGCCTGGTTATCTGATTTTATTTTCTAATATTTAATACGCAGGGTATTCGCAGCTTGCGCCAGTTTTTTATCAAGCGTCCAAATAGACGCGTCCATCAATACGGCAGATGTGATCAGATGGACATCCACATAGCCTATCCCTTTTCCCATTAAACGGTTATCCTCAATAAATGTTAATACTTCATCATGCTCTACTTCAATGCTCATCGGCAGAAGCTGCATAAACGAAAGGATGAGAGCTCTATCCTTGAGATTACCACAAGCAAGTTCGCCCACAATCAGCGGATGGCACAACACATTTCCATCATTGAGCAGATTTGCCAACTCAGCATTTCCATCCCTTAAATGTGAAACCCAAACCGATGTATCCACAAGAACCATTGCTAATTATGTCCCTTTTCTTCTTGGTATAGCCAGCAGTTGCTTTTGGGTTCCGCCCAGTTTTGCAAGCCGCCGCGCGGTTTCTCTGGCAATGAGCGCCTCCAGACCAAGTTTTACGAGAGCGGTTTTTTCCTTAATTCCAGTCAATTTGGATGCTTTATCAATCAAGTCATCCTCGATATTCAGAGTTGTTCTCATATTTTCACCTCATACGATTATGATGCCTTAGTATGTATTATTTATGCATATATGTCAAGCCACGTTCTAATGAATCAAAGCTCTGACCGAAGGGAAAAGCGAAAGATTGGTATGCGGGAGGAATCTTGCTGCGGAGAAGCGGTTCATGAAATCCTGGTTTACATTAAGTTCGATATAGGTGATGCTGTTTCTTATGGCATCGATCTCGCCCATAAGCCTGCTGTCTTTAAGAATCATCGAGGCTCCCTCGAGGGAGCTGTTTCCTATCGACCTGTATGTCCCTTCAGGGAGATCCGGCATCATTCCTATTGTTATGGCCGAGCGGGGATTTATGAGGGAGCCGAAAGTCCCCGCGACATAAAAGGTGGTTAGCCCGGAAAGAGAAATCCCGACATAGGAGGCTATTGTTTCGAGTATGGTGTACATTGCGGCCTTGGATCTTATAAGGCTGTCGATGTCGGCCTGGCTTATTGAAAGATCGTTGCCTTCTGCCGATTCATCCGCCGGAACAAGAACGAAGTGTTTTAATCCGTCCTTCTCCTTCAAGCTTCCTTTACATGCCCCGGGTACAAATTTTCCGCGTATGTCTATCATCCCGGAGAGAAAAAGAACCGCAGCAAGGTCTATGACCCCGGAGCCGCAGATGCCTCTCGGAGGAAGCTCTTCTATGGTATGAATTGAAAAAAGCCCGGTATCCGGATCAACAGATACCCTGTCAATTACTCCGGGGCCTGCCATCATACCCATCTTTGTGACCCCTCCTTCAAGAGCTGGGCCGGCGGCGCCGGCGCAGGCAACCAGCCAGTTTTTATTTCCAAGCACAACTTCGGCATTGGTTCCCACATCTACAAGAATGGCTGTTTTGTCGCTGCGGTTCAGGCCTGAATAGAGTATTCCCGCGATGAGGTCTCCTCCGAAATAGCTTCCGGTATTCGGGAAAACAAAAATCTTCGCGGATTGATTCGCGTTTATTCCCAGTTCGCCGGCATTCAGACATCCCGGTCTGTTGGCTACGGGAATATACGGCTCCCTGATGAGAAAGCGCGGGTTCAGTCCCAGGAAAAGATGCGTCATGGCTGTATTCCCGGCTACCGAGATAAGGTAAATGGCTGAAGGGCTGATACTGCCGGATCTGCAAAGCTCCGCGATGGCCAGGTTAAGGCCGTCTATGATAAGGCGGTTAAGCGTTTCAAGGCCGTTTTCTTTTTCCGCAAAATGTATCCTCGTGAGTATATCCGGGCCGATCGATATCTGGGGATTTCCGAAGGAGTAT
>CAZOEH010000498.1:0-770 GCA_964578785.1 uncultured Desulfonema sp.
GCCGCGGATGCCTTCCGCGCACAGAAGCTTAACGACACGATCCATTTCAGGCATCGTCGTGGTCAATAGCGACGAGAGTCCCAGAACTCCAGGTTTACATTCGCGAAGTTTAGCGAGGATTACGGAAGCATCTACGTTGATTCCCAGATCGATCACCTCAAATCCCGCGCCTTCCAGCATCATGCCGACGATGTTCTTGCCGATGTCGTGCAGGTCTCCCTTCACCGTAACAATCATGACCTTTCCGCGGGTGAAGGATCCCGTTCCCTTAAGCATGGGTTTGAGCAGGTCGAGCCCCTTCTTCATAGTCAATGCCGAAACCATCATTTCAGGCACGAAGATCCGGTTGGCGGCGAATTCCTTCCCAACCTCATCCATAGCCAGGATCAGGCCATCGTTGATCAACCGGATGGGATCGAAGTTCGCTGTCAGGGCATTTCGGATCAATCCTTCGATGTCGTTTTTTTTCTGCTTAATCACGGCATTGCGGATAAGCTGAATCGGATCCTCCTGTTCGGCGTCCGGCGTCTCCGCCATCTTCGGGACGCACTGATCCGCGCCGGATAGGATCGTTTCAGCTGTAGAGCGGTTAATCGGAGTCTTGACCCGCTTTCGATCCGCCTCCCGGTAGACGCCATACTTAAGAAGAGCATCCCCCATGGCGCGCACATTGTCGGGTATTACATAGTTGGGCAACGAGTTGGCGCTGGAGAGGATATAGCGGCCTCCGGGCGCCAGCGATGCAATTCTCCCTTTCACCTCCGCCGCGG
>CAZOEH010000498.1:780-2442 GCA_964578785.1 uncultured Desulfonema sp.
AGGGGTCCCCTTCGTCAGCGTGTAGTGCAGGTCGATATTGCCGATAATGGTCACCCGATCGCCATAAAGCCGCTTGACCTCATCGATGTCCATTGGACCGGGCTCCATATTGGCGATCCCGGCCACGCCCAGGCCGATGATCTCCTCCATGAGGGGCATGATGTTGCCGTCGCTGTGGTAGACGGCCGGAAGCTTCATGACCTCGATTACATTGCGCATGACCGGGACGCAGAATTCCTGAAAGGGGCGATATCCGGGACGCCCTTTATATTTGTAGATTTCCTTCCCCTCTATATATTCAAAAAATATTCTTATCACTTAAATTTGCCTTCTGATAACTTTCCGCTGCGTTGATCTCAAATCCCCGTCAAAGGGAAGGGGATTAAGCCTGTTTTCTTTTTACTCTTCTTCGTGAATAATCCGCCTGCTTTTCTTTTATGATGAAGCCGATTTTTTTGTTCGGGACATAGGGTAATTTCGGAGGCTTCATAAGTTCCCGGATCGCTTCAAAGACAACTTTGAATTGGGCGTCATATTTTTTCTCCAGATCATCCAGTCGCTTGGACAGATCTTTATGGGAAGCAATCATTTCCCTTAGCTTGACGAACGCACGCATTATAAGAATATTGACTTCTATCGCCCTATCGCTGTTCAAAACACTCGAAAGCATGGCCACACCCTGCTCGGTAAAAGCATGAACTCTTTTGGAAAATTTGATATCAGAGGATGTCACAATTTGTGATATCCTCATTATCTCCTCTCTGGTCAATGCAAACATGAAGTCATCTGGAAACCGCCTGATATTCCTTTGAACCGCTTGATTTAAAACTCTTGTCTCCACTCCATAGAGTCCTGCAAGATCTCTATCCAACATCACTTTCTTTCCGCGGATCAATAAAATCTTTTTCTCAATAATCGGGATTAAAGATTCCATAAGCGCCTCAATCGTAGAGCATAAGAGGCATATCCGGAACGCCCCATGCTTTTAAAGTTTCTCAGCACCTGTGTAATTTTAAAACGTTTTAATTGTTTTAACTTACCTTCCTAAAAACTTTCCACTGCGTTGAGCTCAAAGTCTTTCAAGGGAACTGAGAACGTCAATCGGCCCGCAGTTGTGTGAGCCAGCCGCCGATATACTCTGCGACCTCCTGCCATCCAGGCTCTGCCATGATCCAGTGGGCATGATTCGTGAATTCCTTATAGGTTGCACCCCTATATTTTCCTGCCACCTTGCGAACAACCGATGCAGGGGTGATGCGGTCCTCGGCGCCTGCAACAACCAGCACAGGGCAGGTTACTTTGGATTCGTCAACTTTTGACGCTTTTTTCGAATCAAGCAGCCAGTAGCCGATCTCAAACGCCGCCCTCCCGGACTCATAGACAAACTTGCCATAGGTCTCCTTCTGCTCATTTTCCGGCAGCAGGTGCAACATCGAGTATGTGGCTTCGCCAAATGTCTGGCGCATAGGTTTGCGCCAGAAAGCCCAGGTTGACATGACGCTCCAGAAGCTTTTTATCACTGAGGGTTTAAGGGCTATGATGCCGGATGGTGATGCAGGGGTAAGCAATACAAGAGCTTTGGCGAGTGAGCGGGCACCAAGCATCTGGGCCAGCAATCCTCCCATGGAATGGCCCATTATAATCGGCTTTACGCCAAGTTTA
>CAZOEH010000499.1:0-2438 GCA_964578785.1 uncultured Desulfonema sp.
CTCTTCCAGAAGCTTTTTTAACAATCCCCGCTCGATAACCTCAAAACGGCCGGCCTTGACAAGAGCGGTGATAAACCATTCAGCCACAATTATGCCCATATCCTGGGTTTCAAAACCTTCGCCCTGGAGCTGAAAATCAAGTACCGCGATTTTTGTTTTCCGGAAATCCGCTGCCCCCGCCTGAGCTTGAATCATAACCGAAAGAATCGGAATAATTAATAAAGTAATTATGTATTTTTTCATCAAAACCCCTTTTGATCCAGCAATAAAATCTGTTTTAACCGCCTGCCGGCGCAATACCCCGGCGTGTCGATAGTGAGTTGCTAACTCACTGAAAAATATATAAAGAATGTCAATCATTGAATAAGTCGGTCGTCATTTCAACTGTCAGGCCGTCACCGTGTAACAGGCGTTCGGCCAAGCCAAGTGTTTTGGGAAGTTCGTACCCGAAAAAATAGCGCAATGCAACAAATTTCCCGCGGTAGAAAGCCTGCTCCGCTTTATTCAGGTTATTTTCCGGCGTTTTCCGAACGGCAATACCCTGGAGCAGCCACTGCCAGGCAACGGCTGTAATTCCGAACAATTCCAGGTATAGTGTTGAATCCGCAAGATAATGTTCGGCTCCCTTTTCCATGAAGATCTGCATGAGGTGACGGGTGACATTCTCAAGCATTTTCAGAGATTCGCCCATTTGCCGCGCAAAAGGCCGAAGCTCTGAAAACTCTTCGGCAATTGTTATTGTATTCCGGATTTCTTCGGTGAAAAGCGTGAAAGCTCTGCCGTTTTGCGCGACAACCTTACGCCCCAGAAGATCCATGCCCTGAATTCCGGTAGTGCCTTCATGGATGGGATGTATTCGTGCGTCCCGGTAATACTGCTCGATCGTATAATCGTCACAGTATCCGGATCCCCCGAAGCATTGTAAGCCCTGGCTTATGGATTCTATGCCCATTTCGGACGGGTAACTCTTGGCAACCGGTGTCAGAATCTCCAGCAGAAGCTGATATTTTTCCTTCTTGTCGCCGGGAAGCACTTGAATCATATCGACGTACCTGCTGCACTGCATGATAAGGGAAAGTGAGCCTTCTACTACTGCCTTTTGAAACAGCAGCATACGCTTGACATCCGCGTGTTCTATTATGGGAATCTGCGGCAGTGCGGGGTCTTTCTTTGTGATACTGCGGCCCTGGCGGCGCGTTTTGGCATAATCAAGAGAGGCATAATATGCGGCCGTAGCGATAGCGACCGCGCCTATGCCTACTCCGATTCGTGCCTCATTCATCATCTGGAACATGTATCTTAATCCGTTGTGGGGCTCTCCAACGAGCCATCCGCGGCAATTGTTTTTGTCTCCGATGGCAAGCTGCACGATCGGGCATCCCCTGTAGCCAAGCTTGTGAAATAACCCGGAGGTAACCACATCGTTTGGAGTAAGTCCGCCTTTTTCATCATACCGGTATTTCGGAACGACAAACAGTGAAATTCCTTTTATCCCGGGAGGCGCATCCTTGATCCTTGTCAGCATGAGATGGACTACATTTTCAACCCCGTCATGATCTCCCGCGGATATGAATATCTTCTGACCCTTTATCAGATAATATCCATGCCCGGTCGGTTCCGCGATTGTGGTGATATCTGTAAGTGATGAGCCTGCTTCAGGTTCCGTCAGAGCCATGGTTCCCTGCCATTTGCCGGAAAGCATGTTCGGGGCATAAGTGTCGAAAAGTTCTCTGCTGCCGAAGCTTTCCATAAGGTGAGCGGCGCCTGCAGATAGCCCCTGATAAACACCGGCCGAATAATTTGCAGCGGCGAAAATAAATTCGCAGGCATTCGCGACTAAATGCGGAAGCTGATTGCCGTCATGTTCATAAGGCATTCTGCCTGTAATCCATCCGCCCTGGCCGAATTCTTTCAAGATTGTTTTTACTGACTGATGGACTTTGACTTTCCCACCGGCAAGTTCCGGAGGATTGCGGTCCATCTCGGTAAATACAGGGTAAAGCAGGTTCTTTGACAGCTTGAGAGCCTCCCTGATGACCATATCGAATGTTTTCCGGTTGTGTTCCCTGTAATAATCATAACCGGTCAGGGATTCGGCATCAAAGACCTCATATAACAAAAATTTAAGATTTCTTTCGCTTACAAATTTCGCAGCCATAATTTTGCAGTCCTTTTTCGTATTGTTCAAACAATAGAGCCAATTGCAAAAGTCGTCATTCCCGTGAAAACGGGAATCCAGAAATTTTTGCAACATATTGAAAAGACTGGATAGCACTGGTGCTTCACTATGTGTCCCACTTTAGTGGGAATGACAAATTCTTTTCTTTTTAGGACTTTTGCAATTGGCTCAATAATGTTTTATTTGAAATCCATGACATCCCGCAGTTTTTTAAACTCGTCTTTTTTAATTTTTTCCAGTATCATCAGGCTCGCGTTTG
>CAZOEH010000500.1:0-2429 GCA_964578785.1 uncultured Desulfonema sp.
CCCATAGGCGGCGGAACTTCAGATATCCAGAAAATGATTATATCCAAATTAATATGAAGAACTAATCAGGTTGATAGACTGAAGACTGTAGGCAAAAATGCTTTTCGAGATTTTTATGGGCTTCAGCCTTCAGCCTAAATACCTATATAGGAGCATATATGAATTTCGACTTTGCACCACATGAGCAAAAGTTATTTAAAGAAATAAATGAAATAATGGCCGGACTATCCGGCAAAAGCGATCTTGAAAACAAAGATAAAGTTGAAGCTGAAAAATCGTTGCGCGAATCCCTTTCCCTTCTTGCAGAAACTTCATATTTAAAGCTCGGAATAATACAGGATAATGATATTCCCGGTTTATGCGCCCTGATGGGGGCTATGGAAGTCGTATCATCCTTTTCCCAGTCTCTCTATCTTTCGGTTGAAATGAGCACAAGGCTTTTCGGAAGAATCATAAGCGCATTCGGAAACGAAGAGCATAAGAAAAAGTGGCTTTCCCCGGTTCTTTGCGGCAGTAAACTCGGAGCCGTAGCCCTTTCGGAAAAAGCCATGAATATAGATAATGATCCGATGACAACAACCGGTGTCAGAGAAAACGGTCTTATCAAAATATCCGGGGCCAAGAGCTACGTCATAAACGGGACGGTTGCCGATTTTACGGCTGTTGCAGGAACCATGGAAAACAAGCCCGCCGTTTTTATCGTCGAAAAAGGAGCAAAAGGACTTATTCCCGGAAAACCCATTGTAACAATGGGACACGACGGTCTCCTGATTTCAGGATTGACGATTGATGAGTGCCGGATAAACGAAGGCGGTCTCCTGGGTCCATTTGAAGACAAATCGACATTCGACAAACTGAGGATGTGGGAAAACCAGATTATTATCGGGGGAAGCCTGGGGATGATGAAAGCCTCATTCGATTCCGCAAAATCTTATGCAAAGACGCACAGGACAGGAGGAAAGCCGATAATCGCTTACCAGGAGGTTGCGTTCAAACTTGCCGAAATGCTGACTCTCTTTCAGACTTCCCAGCTTTTTGCTTACAGGGCGGTCTGGGCTGCTGAGGCGGAAAGCAGGGAAGCAGAGGTTTTAACTTACTGCGCCAAGGTATTCTGCACTGAAGCGGCGGAGAAAGTTTCAGGGAGCGCTCTACAGATACTTTCAGGAGAAGGATATATTTCAGGAAACGCGGCCGAACGGGCTTACCGGTGCGCCAAATATGGACAGATAGCCGGAACATCCACCGAAATTGCAAGAGTAAAAATCGGAAACGCGGCACTTGGGTATTAGCGACCATACGATTATTTTTGGAGAGCTTTGCATAGCATGCTCTTTAGGGCTGGCATAACCCATTACCTATGCCAGTCTATTAATAGATGTTATGCAAGACTCTCTTTTGAACTACGGCTTAAAGTCATATTCTTTGCAGGGAGAAATATATGAAAAAAACCAGAGCAACTGCGGTATCAGGCGATAATGCCCTGTCAAAAACCGCGTTAAGAAGGCAGCGTGAACGCGAACAGAGATACGAAAGCATTCTTAAGTCTGCTGAAATTCTGTTTGCCCGGGACGGATATCTTCAGGCAAGCATGGAGAAGATTGCCGATTCGGCTGAAGTATCGGTCGGAACATTATATTTTTATTTTAAAAACAAAGAAGACCTTCTTGTCCGTCTTCTGGATAAAATCAGCTTCGAATTACGAGAACTTCTGGGCTCCGAGTTCAGAAAGGCGGATTTTTCACTGGACGGAATAAAAAAGGCCGGACAGGTTTTTTTTGAAGAATTCTGCATCAGGCATCCCGAGAAGCTGACTATCATCTTCAAGGAATCGATGGGTAAAAGCGCTGTGGTTGAAGAATTCCGGAAACAGATCTTCGACCGGCTGATATCGGATGTACAGGAGGCTCTCATACGCCTGAGCCAGAACCGCGGATTAAAATACCAGAGCAGTCTTTCAGCGGAACTGATGGCGGTAAGCATCCTCGGCATGTACGAAAGGATTGCCTACCACTTCCTGATATGGCAGGACCGCTCGAAAGAATTGAAAACGCTGAGCAAAGATACGGTTGCTTTCATACTTGGCGGAATAAACAATCTTTCCGGTCAGAAATAAACTTATGCTTTTAAAAGGCGCCCTGCATGTTCATACGACCTGTTCCGACGGAAGTCTGTCGATCAGAGAGACTGTGGATGTTTATGAAAATCTCGGATTCGATTTCATAGCCCTGACCGACCATGATTATCTTCTGAGACAGGGTTGCTACGATGATGTGAACTATTTAACGACAAAACTCCTTATCTTCACCGGAGTTGAAATGACGGTTTTTGAAAAAGGGTACATTCACATCAACCGGATAAACGGCGACAGGGAGATTCTTCATATATTCAACCATCCTGCAGATCTCGATTTGCCTGTTTCAAAGGTTATT
>CAZOEH010000501.1:0-2427 GCA_964578785.1 uncultured Desulfonema sp.
AGTTTCCATCCGGAAATGGCCCTTTTGGGCGATCTCTGTGTCAATCTGCGGGATTTCTTGTGCGACGTACTATACAAAAGATGGCCTGAGCATATTCTGGCATAAGCTCTGTACTAACCCAATTTTTCCCCTGAAAACTGTAAAACGAAATACTCTTTTTTATATAAAACGTCATCCAGGACGCATGAGTGCCTAATCCCACCAAAATGACCGGCAAATCCGATTGAACGTGACCAATTTTTAGTTATTCAAAGATGATCAATTTCCTTTTTGAGATTTTGTCAGCCACAATATAAAAAGCGGTCATTTTGAGCAAGCTTTTTCCTTGTTTTTTTCCTTTCCACCCCGAAGGGATTTTCCTTTAAGTTCAAGTTTGATGAGAAGACATGGGAACGCCCATGATTTTATGCGTTTCTATCATTTTCAAGTCTGAGCTCCAATCCCTCCGCAATACCACGACCGAGCTATACCGCCCTGCTATCTGCGTATTGGCTCAATCCAAACTTCTGACCCAATGCAGATGCTGTCGCGCTCACCGCCGTTTAACTTAAATAGATAAAAATCCAACTTTAAAGCGGATCTATTTTAAGAAGGTCCTGCCGGATCTGCGCCCTATCCCAGTCAGCAAAAAGTTCCTGCCGATGAATACTCGCCACAACCGGTGCCGGTCTGTTGCTGTTGGATGGGGCTATTTTTAGCGGTGTTTTCGTTCCGGTCATTTCTCTGTCCTTTAATGATATTAAAGCCTGAGGGAGGGAACCTGAGAACCTGTAACGGCGCTTAAAGCAGTCTAACATATTTGAAAAGCTTGGTTAATGAACCACAAGAAGCTATGTTTGTCAATGATTTTGAATAGGTGCAGAGTTCACCGGGAGGCCTGTTTTTTTGCTTATCCAATGGAACAGCTTGAGCCAAAAGTCAGCCATAGAGGATTTGCAGTTCAGTTAGCTGGTCGAATATGGGTGAATTGTCTTCAACACTTTTGTTTCATGTTGTTGAGCGAAATACAAATCCCAGCGTAATTGTATATTCATCCAAAAATCAGCAGAGATATTAAAGAACTTTGCCAAACGCAAAGCTGTACTGGGAGTTATGCCCCTGCGTCCATTGACGATATCATTCACACGCTGATAAGGAACATGAATATTATCTGCCAGGTCTCTCTGGGTAATACCCATCGGATTGAGAAACTCATCTAAAAGCATCTCACCCGGATGGGTTGGTTGGCGGTTTGTAGGAACACGAACCATGTTTTATCTCCTGCTAATGTTATTAATGATAATCAACAATTTCAACTTGATCAGGACCTGACTCAGTCCAGACAAAGCAAATACGATATTGGTTATTGATCCGAATGCTGTGTTGTCCTTTTCTTTCACCTGATAAGGCTTCAAGTTCATTCCCTGGGGGAATTTTTAACTCAATAAGAGCAGTAACTGAGTCAATCTGGTCGAGCTTTCTGGCGGCAATTTTCCATAAATGTGCAGGGCAAATCTTTCGCGCCCATTTTTTATTTTCGCCGTTAAATATATCTTCTGTTCCTGTATTTTTGAAAGCCTGGATCATGCTTATTTAATAGCACGACACCCATGTTATATCAAGACATGAATTTTCGTAAGGATTGCCGGAGTATTGCATAAAGTATGTTTTTAAACTTGACGCAAGACTCTCTTTCTCATACCATCCTGCGCCATAAATACTTTTTTTTGCTATTTACGATTGATGAACTCGTAAAAAAGTCCGGATTCCCTCTTTTTCGTCATTCCCGCGAAAGCGGGAATGACGTGATTCATTTCAGCCAGCAGGTGGAGTTGGAAATGACAAATATGTTGCTTATTCTAATCGGCCTGATCAGTGCCTTGTCTTTTGTTTTTATTCTCATAATCCTGAGGCGCAAACCGGAAGATATCGAAGCAAAGCTCAAAGATTATTTTGCAGCGCTTGAAAAGCAGACGGCAAACATTGAATCTTCTGTAAAAAAAGAGGTCTCCGACAACAGGAAGGAATCGACCGATAACTCGAAACTCGCCCGCGAAGAGCTTGGAACTTCACTTAAGGACTACGGAGACTCCCTTTCTAAACGGATGGCCGAGATTGCAGGCATGCAGAAAGACCAGCTGGATTCCTTTTCAAAACAGCTTCTGGCGATGACAAGGCTCAACGAGGAAAAACTTGAATCAATGCGCATAACAATTGAAAACCGTTTGAGTTCCATACAGGAGGAAAACGCAAAAAAACTCGAACAGATGCGCCAAACAGTAGATGAAAAGCTTCAGGCGACTCTTGAAACACGCCTCGGCGAATCTTTCAAACAGGTCAGCGAACGTCTTGAACAGGTTTACAAAGGGCTCGGAGAAATGAGAACTCTTGCCACAGGAGTCGGGGATTTGAAAAAGGTGCTTACCAATGTCAAAACACGAGGAACCT
>CAZOEH010000502.1:0-2427 GCA_964578785.1 uncultured Desulfonema sp.
AAGCCAACCTCAGGATTGTTCAGACTGATCTGTCGAAAGCGGTAATCTATTCGCCTATTAAAGGCGTGGTCCTGAAACGTTCTGTTGAACCCGGGCAGACCGTTGCAGCATCATTGCAGGCGCCTGTTTTGTTCACACTTGCCGAAGATCTTACCAAGATGGAACTCCGTGTTGATGTTGATGAAGCCGATGTTGACAAGGTGAAGAAGAATCAAAAGGCTACATTCACGGTTGACGGTTATCCGGACCGCGTTTTCACAGCCCGGATTACACAGGTCCGCTACGGATCAAAAATAGTAAGCGGAGTTGTAACTTATGAAACCATACTTAATGTCGATAATTCAGACTTATCCCTGAGGCCGGGAATGACCGCCACAGCGGGAATAGTGGTAAATAAAATTGAAAACGGGGTTCTGTTGCCGAATGCCGCTCTACGTTTTACTCCGCCTGCAAAATATAATGAAACATTATCCGAGAACAGTAGTATTATAGGCAAACTATTTCCCCGGCCCAGAAGACCACAGACAAAACAGAAAATGGAGACAAAAGCAGACAGGAAAAAAGCAAAAGTATGGGGTCTTAAGGACGGGGATCTTTACGAGATTCCTGTGGTGATCGGGGAGAGCGACGGAATAATGACGGAAGTAATCGGCGGGGGGATTGAGCCTGGCATGAAGGTGGTTGTTGACACGATAAGGACCGGACAATGATCGCACATCCTTCCGGAACCGGTAACATGTATCCTGTCATAGAACTTAATGGTGTGACCAGAGTGTATGGAACCGGCACGGCAGCGGTCAGCGCGCTGCAGGGTATCGATTTGCGGATTGATCATGGAGATTTCGTTGCTGTAATGGGCCCGAGCGGGTCAGGTAAGTCAACATGCATGAATATCCTTGGATGCCTGGACACTCCGTCATCCGGCACTTACAGGTTTAAAGGAGTTGAAGTTGGAAAACTGTCCCGTGACCAGCGTGCGCTTTTGCGCCGTAATTATCTGGGATTTGTTTTTCAGGGATTCAATCTTTTAAACCGCACTTCAGCTTTGGAGAACGTCGAACTGCCCCTCATCTATCGCGGAACGCCTTCGGCAGAGCGACGGAAAATGGCGCGCGACGCCCTCGGGGCCGTTGGGCTCAGCGATTGGGAAACCCACACCCCGGCGGAACTTTCGGGTGGACAGCAGCAGCGAGTGGCAATAGCACGCGCCATCGTAGCATCTCCTGAAGTGCTGTTTGCCGATGAACCGACAGGAAATCTCGATTCGGCCCGGAGCCGTGAAATCATGGAGCTTATGACCGTTTTCAACCGTGACCGGGGCATCACCATAGTCATGGTGACCCATGATGCTGTCATGGCGGCATATGCGGGAAAAATTGTCCGCTTCATGGATGGAATCATTGACAAAGATGAGCGGAACGGTGGTTGAAGAATAATGTTTCTTGAGACGATTCTTATAGCTATGCGTGAAATTCGCCGTAATGTTATGAGGTCATCACTTACGATCCTGGGCATTGTTATCGGAGTGGCAGCTGTAATCACTATGGTGACTGTCGGTGACGGAGCAACTAAACAGGTAGCCTCCGAGATATCAAGCCTCGGAAGTAACTTGCTTGATGTGAGACCCGGGCAGAGCTTCCGGGGACCCGGCGGAACCCGGTCAGGCGCTCCGATGTTTAAAATAGCAGATGCGGAAGCTATTGAAAGGGAAGTTTCCGGGCTTGCGGGTGTAGCGCCTATAACCGGAAGGTCGGTGCAGGCTATTTATGGAAACGTAAACTGGGCCACTATTATTACGGGGAGCACCAATAGCTTCCTGCAGGTGAGGAACTGGGTACTGTCCGGCGGTCGCCAGTTTACCGACGGAGAATTAAGAGCTGGTGCGGCAGTATGCATCATAGGCACCACAATCCGTAAACAGCTTTTCGGAGAACAGGACCCGGTTGGACGTACTATCCGCCTCGAAAGAATTTCGTGCCAGGTTGTTGGTGTGCTTAAACCAAAAGGGCAGTCAGGCTTCGGAACGGATCAGGATGATTTTGTGCTGATGCCGTTACGTACTGTACAGCGGCGAATCGTGGGGAATAATGATATCAGTTCTATCTCAGTATCTGCAAAAGACGGAGTTTCCACAGAAAAGGTGAAGGAGGATATTGAGAGGCTGCTTCGTGAACGTAGACATCTCGGGAAAAAGGAAGAAGATGATTTTAATGTCAGGGATATGCAGGAAATTGTCAAAACATTGACCGGAACAACGCGCCTGCTTACAACTCTTCTCGGAGCTGTGGCTGCGGTCAGTCTGCTGGTAGGAGGGATCGGCATAATGAACATCATGCTGGTTTCTGTTACAGAGAGAACCCGCGAAATCGGCATCCGTCTCGCTATTGGAGCGATGGAAAAGCAGGTTCTTATGCAGTTTCTTATCGA
>CAZOEH010000503.1:0-2423 GCA_964578785.1 uncultured Desulfonema sp.
TATTGAAATAATCAGCAAATCGAGGGAGATACTTTTCCCCGGTTTTTTCTCAAAGGAAAGGATTGACCCCGTCAATTTAAGATACAGCATGGGACAGGCCGTCTCTGTGCTTTTCGACATGGTTTCGGAGCAGATTTCAAACTGCATCAGGCACGATTGTTTCAGATACAGTCAGGATTGCAGCGATTGCGCGGAACGCGGAAATAAAATTGCTCTTGAATTTCTGGAGGCTATTCCGACTGTGCGCAAAGTGCTTGCAACCGATGTCAAGGCCGCTTACGAGGGCGACCCTGCCGCAAAAAGCTTCGATGAGATCATCTTCAGCTATCCCGGCCTGTACGCGATAATGGTTTACAGACTGGCCAGCAATCTTTGCAAAAACGGCGTTCCCCTTCTTCCAAGAATAATGACGGAATACGCCCATAACCTGACCGGAATTGATATTCACCCGGGAGCCGATATCGGGGAGAGATTTGTCATAGACCATGGCACGGGCATAGTAATAGGCGAAACATCGGTTATCGGCAATAATGTGCGGATCTACCAGGGGGTTACTCTGGGAGCTCTTTCACTTCCCAAAGATGCGGGTGAGTTATTAAGAGGCAAGAAAAGACATCCGACGATAGAAGAGGATGTAATTATTTATTCCGGCGCCACAATTCTCGGAGGAGGTACAGTGATAGGGGCTCGGTCCGTTATCGGAGGAAATGTCTGGATAACCGAATCGGTTCCGCCTGATACGACTGTTATTATGGAAACACCTCGTCTGACGTATAAAAAAAGCCGCGGATCGGCAATCTGAAGGTTTCATAAAAAACCTAAATATGCTTTCTTAACCACAAAAATTATCATATTTGATTCTCAAGAAGGATATAATATGAAAGTATTTACGGGCATAAGCAAGACTATCGGTTCAACTCCTCTGGTGCGGATAAATAAAATGAGTAAAGGGCTTGATGCGGAGATCTTTGCCAAGCTTGAATTTTTCAATCCGCTGGGGAGTGTAAAAGACCGTATTGCCGCTTCAATGATCGAAGCCGCCGAAGCGGCCGGCCGGATTGATTCAAATTCACTTATAGTTGAGCCGACAAGCGGAAACACGGGAATTGCGCTTGCCTTCATATGTGCTGAAAAAGGCTACCGCGTCTGCCTGACCATGCCGGAGACCATGAGCATGGAAAGAAGAAAACTTTTAACGCATCTTGGCGCGGAGCTTATCCTTACTCCCGGCTCAGCCGGAATGCGCGGCGCGATTGAAAAAGCAAAGGAGATACTTTCAGCAGATAAGAAAGCCTTTATGCCGGACCAGTTCAATAATCCGGCAAATCCCAAAATCCATCGTGAAACAACGGCTCCTGAGATATGGAACGATATGGAAGGTAAGGTAGATGTCTTGGTAGCCGGTGTGGGAACGGGAGGTACTATAACCGGCGTTGCTCAGGCGATCAAGGCGAAGAATCCGGCTTTCAAGGCCATAGCGGTCGAACCTGCCGATTCGCCGGTATTGTCCGGAGGAAAGCCGGGGCCGCATAAAATTCAGGGTATCGGAGCAGGTTTTATACCGGGAGTCCTTGACCGGTCGGTAATTGATGGAATTATTACGGTTTCAAACGAGAATGCATTTGAAACCGCAAGAAGTCTTGCAAAGAAAGAAGGAATTCTCTGCGGGATATCTTCGGGCGCTGCCGTATGGGCCGCTCTTGAATATGCAAAAAGAGATGATGCAAAGGGAAAGCGGATAGTCGTAGTACTGGCAAGCACCGGTGAACGGTATATAAGCACCGACCTTTTCAAAGATACTTGACGGCTTCCTGAAAAGTCATTCCGTCCGCCGCGGCGTACACTTCATCTTTCGTCATTGCAGCGTACCGGTCAGTACGCTTCATTCCTCAAGATTCGTGCGCTTTGCATAATTATCTTTTTATTTTGCCGTCTTAAATCCGGCTTTTTACAAAAACATCAAGCATAACGAATCTCTTTATACCGGGAGACCGTCATTCTTTTATTTTTTTCTGACGGTTCTGGATATATGCGTTGCGGAGACCTTCGTAAGGTTCAAGAGCCGCTTTCTTGAAGGTTTCGTAATCTCCTATTTTAAAAGAAGTCGCATTTATCGTCCTTAAACCTGTTACGCCCATGGATATCTCAAGCGGTTCTATGTATGAACCCGGTTTCAGAAAACTATCTCCTGCCATTCCTATTGTATCCCGGAGAGTCGACGGCCCCAGCAGGGGCCAGACAATATAGATGCCGTTTCCTATTTTGTAAGATCCGAGAGTCTGTCCGAAATCCTCCACGCCCTTTTGTAATTCGGGGTAATTTTTTGCAGGATCGTCAAAACCGAGTATCCCTTCCGTACTATTGACGACAAAACTTGCGAATTCATCGCCGGCAGATTCAAATTTACCCTGAAGCAGGCAGTT
>CAZOEH010000504.1:0-2422 GCA_964578785.1 uncultured Desulfonema sp.
GTTACAACACTTTCCTTTTCCTGAACAAGGCATTTCGGGGATGATCTGTATGAATTTATTACGGCCATTAACTCCGGCAAATTCTCTTTTACGACATTTTTCCTTACGGCGAATACGGCAAAAACTACAGGAAATCCTGTTTTTTGCAACCACAGTTCTCCGAGATCATATTTGTAAGGCGCCATATCGGTACAGCCTCTCATGGCGTCATTCCCTATGATAAGCGCCGCATCGTGGGCGGCTAAATCCGGGCGGGGTCCTGCCTGAAGATAGTAAGGTTCAATAGAGTAGAATTTTTCAAGCAGGATTTTGAGAAGCACACGCGAAGTGTGTGACGCGCCTGAGAGGCCGACCTTTTTGTTGTTCAGGGCTTCGATTGGGAAATTGCTGCACAGAATGACTGATCCCACATATCCTGCCGAACTCAGACAAAATTCCGGTAAGAGGAGAACATCCTATTTTATATCGGCATAAGTCGCGGAAGAGACCGGGCTTATATCGAGTTTTTTTTCTTTCATCATCCTGTTAAGCTCAGAAGGAAGCCCCGGTATGACATTTATGCCCTTTAAAGGCTGTTTTTCAAACATGTGGTAGTAAAAAGGCCAGCAGTTCAGATAATCAATATAACCGACTTGCATTAATAAATCTCCGGCTTCATTGGATCCAGTAATTTGCGGTAGTACGGACAGGTTTTAAGCCGGCATTTTCAATCAGCCTTTTGAGAAAGGTTTCGGATCCGTAATCCGGCGTTTTTGCTCCGGCGGCATGAACAACTTTTTCATTGTAATAGGTTGCCGCAAAGTCATCAACACCGAATCGCAGCAATACCTGGGCCATTTTGTCACCCAGATACATCCAGAGAGCTTTCAGGTGGGGAATGTTATGCAGAAAAATACGGCTTGCAGCATATATCCTTATGTCGTCATATCCCGTTGAAGTTCCGCGTTTGGCTTTTATTCTTGTGTTTGTGTCATGGAACAGAAGCGGTACGAAGGTTTTGAATCCGCCTGTCTCATTCTGGAGCTTCCTTATTTTTGCAAGATGATCCGCGATATCCCCGACCTCCTCTTTATGATTGTAAAGCATGGTGGCGTTGGTTTTAAGGCCCATTTCATGAGCCGTTCTCATTATTTTAAGCCACATGTTGCCGGAAATTTTTTCGGGCGCGATGATGTTTCTTATATGGGGAGAAAATATTTCGGCGCCTCCGCCCGGCATTGCGCCTATTCCGGCGTCCATCAGTCTTTCAAGGGTTTCTTTTATGGTTATTTTATTTCTTTTTGCGAAGTAATCAATCTCAACTGCTGTAAAGGCAACGACAAAAATATCCGGCTTTATTTTTTTTATCCGCCGTATCATCTCTTCGAAGTAATCGATTTTAAGCTCAGGATGAAGCCCGCCGACTATATGAACTTCGTCTATTCCGGACAATACCGCTTTTTGTACACGCTCCGTTATTTCATCTAACGAGAGCAGATACGCATCTTTGTCTCCTTCATCGCGGGAAAAGGCGCAAAGGGGGCAGCGCAGTTCGCATATATTGGTAAAATTAAGATTCATGTTTACGCCGTAATATGTCTCATCACCATGCAGTTTTGTCCTTATGAAACTGCTGATTTTACCAAGATCAAGAATATCGTTTGTTGAGAGCAGATATACTGCGTCTGCTTTTGAAACGGGTATCCCCTCAAACACCTTAACGGCGATTTCCCTTAATCTTTTATTTGTTATTGTATCCGGAAGGTTATAATGTTTCATTCTCATTATCCGGTCATGTTTCCCCAACTCTCAAAAAGCGTGTTTTTCTTTCCGAGCAGGTTCAGTATCTTCCCTGTGATGAAATCAACCATATCATCGGTTGATTTCGGAAGCGTGTAAAAGCTTATTACAGGCGGAAGAATTATGGCGCCGGCAAGAGCAAGCTTATGCATGTTCTCTATATGTATCAAGCTGAACGGCGTTTCACGCGGCACAATAATAAGCTTTCTTTTCTCCTTGATTGCGACATCGCATGCTCTTGTGATGAGGGAATCGGCATAGCCGTGAGCTATTCCTGAGAGCGTTTTCATGGAACATGGGATAACTATCATGGATTCAAAAAGAGTTGAACCGCTTGCAAGAGGCGAAAAAAAATCCTTATCGTCAAACTCTTTTAATAAATGGGTCTTTGCGGTTTTTCCGCGGTTTGCAATAAGATCGGTCAGCGGAATAGAGTCTTTCTTTTTATAAGAGAGCTCATGCCCAATAATCTGCCATGCGGCATTTGAGACAACGGCATAAACTTCTTCGCTGTTTTCAAGAAGCTCTTCAATCAGGCGTATTCCCATAACCGGACCGCTTGCCCCTGTTATCGCGACTGCTATCATATTATTTTATTGCTCCCGTTTATTCGTAACTCCTCAGGTTGTTTAGACTGTAGTCT
>CAZOEH010000505.1:0-2417 GCA_964578785.1 uncultured Desulfonema sp.
GGAAATTGAGCTCAGCGAATGGTAGATAAGGAACAAATATATCAGATTATCAATTCACGGCTAACCCAAGTACTTTTGTTTGCCGAGTCTTCTTTGCCGCAAAGCCAGTTTCAGGCTTTCCGGAAGCTTACGTTGGATCAGTTTGGAAAAAGCGGATTGCACAAGGATTTAGATTTGATTTTACGAAACACGAATCACAAGGAAAGGTAAGGATCGGGCAGGAATATATTGAGCAAAAGAAGGGGTGCATCATGAGTGAATGATGCTGGTATAAATAATGATATAAAGATAACATATAAAATAAATATACTTGATAATTCTGTTCTACCGGAAGAAATAAGATTGATTCAGGCTCATATGAATGACTTGTTAATCAAGATATTGATGATGACCGAGGAGGATTAAAATAATGATAGTTGCTCTATATGCAAGAGTATCGACAACAAAACAGGCAGAAAAAGACCTCTCTATTCCGGATCAGCTTCAACAGATGCGGGAATGGTGCAAGTCAAAAGGGCATAACGTAGCTGTTGAATATATCGAGCCTGGGGCCTCCGCAACTGATGACCGGCGCCCGGTTTTTAAACAGATGATATCCGAGGCAAGCAATAATCCTTCGCCCTTTGATGCAATTATCATTCATAGTCTTTCCCGTTTTTTTCGTGACTTGTTTCAGTTCACTTTTTATGAACGTCAATTAATAAAAGTCGGGGTGCAAGTTATCTCGATCACTCAGCAGACAAGCGATGATTCAGCCGGTGAAATGGCCCGTAGCATATTCAGCCTGTTTGATGAATATCAGAGCAAGGAAAACGGAAAACACACGTTAAGAGCTATGAAGGAGAACGCACGCAAGGGATTTTTTAACGGTTCAAAGATTCCATATGGTTTCCGTAAAATGGAATTGGAAATTCAGGGTAATAAGGGAAATAAAAAACGCCTTGAAATTGATCCGGCAGAGTCCACAATCGTTAACATGATCTTTCAACTTTATCTGAACGGCTATCAGGGCCGGGCATTGGGTATAAAAGGTATCGCGGCAAATCTCAATGAACGCGGACTGACTATGAGGGGAAATAGTTGGAAAAAAACCTCTATTCATAACATTCTGAATAACCGTTTATATCTCGGAGAATATACATTTAACAAAATGGAAGCAAAAACACGGCGGGTTAAACCTGAATCGGAATGGATCACATTCCAGATTGAGCCCATTATAACACCTGAAACTTTCGCACTGGTAAAACAAAGACTCGCCGAACGTCTCCCGGATAAAGTCCCGCCCCGGATCGTCAACACTCCCACACTCTTGACCGGTTTTGTGAAATGCGGCTTATGTGGGGCGAATATGACCATTGCAACCGGGAAAAGCGGCAGATATCGTTATTACAAATGCTCAAACAAAATCAATAACCTCGTTAAAGGAAGCCGTTGCAGTAATAATAATATTCCTATGGAAAAGCTGGATAGTCTGGTGCTGGAAACAATATCGAATAAGGTTTTTACCCCAAAACGTCTGGAAATCATGCTCAAGGAGCTTAGACAAAATTTAAATCATTCTGACACTGATTACGATGAAAAGTTGAGAAGATTAAATAAGGCGCTTGATGCAATAAAGCAACAGACTGACCGGCTTTATGAGGCTGTGGAAAAAGAATTTTTGCCATTGGATGCAACTCTTCAAGAAAGAGTCCACAAACATCACGCAAGACGGCAGGAAATATTGACTGAAATAGCTGGACTCAGGCGAAAAAAAGAACTTCCGGTATCTAAACTCGGCAGGAAAAATATTATAGCCTTCAGTTCGGCGTTAAAGGATATATTCCGGGATAAAGGTTCAAACTTCGGGAAAGAATACTTGAAATTATTGGTAAATGAAATCATTGTGGGTAAAAAAGAAGTGCGCCTGTCCGGCAGTTATTCTGCCATGGCAAGCGCACTTCATATGTCAACAAAACATGAGCATCTTGAAGGAGTGCCCAGTTTTGTCCCGGTTTGGCTCCCCAGCACGTACTCGAACCGCGGACCCAGTGGTTAACAGCCACTTGCTCTACCGACTGAGCTACTGGGGAATAGTCGTCGAAAGGATTGCTTGTTTATTAGAGATTATAGCCAAAGTCAAGAAATAATTTTCCAATTCATAGCGGCACATTCTCTTTTTTATGTGAATTCATCACGATTTAACATCCCTGATTTTCAGGTAATATTTTAATGGTTATCAGAAAGAACTCTTTATTATTAGAGCCAATTGCAAAAGTCCCTCTCCTCTCTTTTGACGGGAGAGGGCGGAATAGAGGATTAAATTCTATTTTCGACATTTCAAAAGAGATTGTGTATTGATGCTGCGCCATGATGGGAATAATCAGCTCAAACCGGACAAAAATATTCTTCAAAATATGGGTAAAACAAACGGGACT